>CAIWCG010000194.1 GCA_903911135.1 uncultured Bacteroidota bacterium | reverse complement strand
GTACTATCAAAAACCGTATTATTATATATTGAGGTCGATGCCGTGCATCCTTGTGCATTTGTTACTGTTACATAATACCATTCGGTTTGGTTCGGAATAATGGCTTCTGTTGTTTCTCCGGTATTCCAGATATATGATGTATATAAACCTGCGTCAAAGGATACTCGATTGCCATCACATAAAGGATGACTTGGAGCAATAGTAGGCGTGGGTATTACAGATACATTTATACTGGCAACGCCTGTGCATCCCAAGGCATCGGTAACTGTTACATTATAGATTCCACTTGTTGAAACACTAATATACCATCCTGTTTCACCTGTACTCCAGAGATAGGATGAATACTGATTTGTTTGATTTTCTGTATATAAATAATATGATGTGCGGGTGCATATTGGTGAAACATCATAATACGGACCTCCCCAAGGATATGCACTCGCTTGAATGATGGCGGTACTATCAAAAACCGTATTATTATATATTGAGGTCGATGCCGTGCATCCTTGTGCATTTGTTACTGTTACATAATACCATTCGGTTTGGTTCGGAATAATGGCTTCTGTTGTTTCTCCTGTGCTCCAAAAATATACGGAATATCCATTTCCTGCATCAAACGAAACTGGATTGCCATCGCATAACGGATGACTTGGAGTAATCACTGCGACAGGAATAACAGAAACCACAACACATGAAGTATTAGAGCAGCCATTCAGGTCTGTTACTGTTACACAATAGTTACCATTCGTATTTGCCGTAATATAATGTCCTGTTTCACCATTACTCCATAAGCATGTAGGATACCATTGATTATTTTGATCTTGAGCATAAAGTTGATATGAAGTGCTTTCACAATGGGTTGAATTATAATTTGAATGAATAATAGGAGAAACTGAATTATGAATGAGAACATCTTGAGATGCGCTTCCTGTACATCCATTATAATCTGTAATAGTTACTGCATAAGTACCAGTAGTACTAGCAATAATTATTTCATTAGTTTCACCCGTATTCCATAAATAAGAAGCAAAATTACCTGCATCCAGTGATACTGTACTTCCGTTACAAATTGTTGTTGGACCATCAGGTGTAATTACTGCATAAGCACTGTTGCTAACAGTAATGTCAAATGTACAAGAGGAAGAATTTCCAGAACCATCAACAGCAGTGTAAATATTTGTTGTAGTACCGATAGGAAATATTGCCCCCGAATCCAAACCGGATGTCAATGTTACAATGGGGAAATTAACGGCATCCCAAGAAATTATAGCTAAGCCTACCCCAGATCGAATACCTGCATTAAATGACGGATTTATTAAAGTACCTGTCCAAGAAGAACCACCACCACCTTGACCTGCTCCACAATTTCCTCCTGCTGATCCTCCTCCTCCATAATATCCGCCGCCGCCGCCGCCAATTCCATTTGAGCAACTTGCATTAAGATAAGCTGATCCTCCTTGACCTAAACTACCGGATTGCCCTGTACCATAACCCGATGCTGCACCTTGACCACCACTATTTAGCCCACCGCCACCTGCACCACCACCATGATAGGAATTGCCTGATGTGCCACCATTCGTGCCTCCAGATGTTCCACAAAATGCATAACCTCTACCTCCAGATCCTCCGACAAAATTTTGCCCCACAGCAATTCCGCCACCACCACTTCCATCTACCCCACTTTGACATATCCAATTATCTCCACCAGCTCCGCCGCCGCCGCCAGCAACTATTACTCTGTCATTCATAGATGTTGAAGGATATCTGATATCGGTTGCATCACCTCCATTTGCACCATGATAACCTGTTCCACCTCCATTAAATAAATTTTGTCCTCCCACAAATACATTCAAAACCTGTCCAGGAATAACGGCCATTGTACCTTTTGCTTCTCCACCATTTCCTGAATACATGCCTACTGCAACCCCTTGGGCACCAAAAGCATCAAGATTAACTGATGTAACTCCTGCTGGAACAGTAAAGTGTTGTATTGTGCCTGTATAATTAAAGGTTTGACTTCCTCCAGACAAAGAAATATTGTTACAATTATCTGTAACTGTTGGCGGAACGAATGAAACAATATTTGAACAATTAACTGTTAGATCTGATGGGCAACCAACAATAGTTGGTGGGGTATTATCAACATCTACAATTACATTAAATGAACAAGTACTAGTATTGTTTGATCCATCAGTTGCTCTAAACATAACTTCAGTTGTTCCAGAAGGGAAAATAGTTCCTGATACTAACCCAATAATTTGCTCGACAGTAGCAACGCCACAATCATCATTCGCTATTGGTGAACCAAATATTATTATTCCAGGGCAGGAAACAGAAATATCAGATGGGCAATTGAAAAGTTCAGGAGGAGTTACATCGTTCACTGTTATTATAAAAGAACAAGACGCTGTATTACCTGATCCGTCTTCTGCAATGAATGTATTCGTTGTAATTCCATTTGCAAAGTATGAACCTGATGCCAATCCAGAAGTTTGTGTTATATTAGGAAAAACATTACTCCATGAAATAACAACCAAACCATTTCCACTATTGACTCCTACAGTGTTTATAGGATTTGTTCCTCCATTATAAGAACCGCCTCCGCCTCCGTAACCTGAATAAGACCATCCACCGCCTCCGCCACCTGAATAGCCACCTCCGCCACCAGCACCAGCATAAGAACCACCACCGCCGCCAAAGCCACCATTGGCACCATCAGAATACCCGTTTCCACCTGATCCACCACCATGAAACCTTGAACCTCCTGTTGAGTAACCGCTATTGTTACCATTAGAATTCCAACCAGCTCCGCCGCTACCATAAGAAGATGCTCCACCTCCATTACCAGATGAACCGCCAAAGCCACCATTATATCCAGACTTTCCATTAGTTGTTATTGATGCATCAGAATTGACAGAACTTCCATATCCATATTGTCCGGCACCACCACCACCACCTGCTGCTAACATCAGAGTGGAAGAAGAAGAATTATAAACAAAACTGCCCCCTCCGCCACCACCACCACGATAATATTGATTCACGACGTTGTTTCCACCTTGTTGTCCTACAAGTATTTGAATATTATCCGAAGGCGTTACATTAAAAGTTCCAATAATACTTGCACCATATCCACCAACTCCTCCGCTTGCACTACCCCCTTGACCACCTAATGCCAATACTGAAACAGATGTTACTCCTGTAGGTACAATCCAGCTTACGATTGAACCTGAATAGTTAAAAGTAATGCTGCCATTTATATTTGAAGAACAATTATCTGACACAGTTGGAATATTGAAATTAACTATTCCTGGACATGACATAACAGAATCTATTGGGCAATTAGCAATTACGGGAGGGACATTATCATTGATAGATACAGAAAATGAACATTCAGAAGTATTATCCGATCCATCTGTTGCAACAAACGTATTTATAGTAACCCCATTTGGGAAAAAAGAACCTGTAGGCAAACCTACTGTTTGTTCAATATTAACAATAATGCAGTCATCAGACGCTGTTGGAGTGGTATATTCAACTACTCCAGGGCATGATAAAACATAATCTGTTGGACAATTTGAAATTACTGGTGGAGTGTAATCACTCACCGTTACTGAAAAAGTACAAACAGACGTATTGCCAGCTGCATCGGTTGCTAAAAAAGTATTGATCATAACTCCATTTGCAAAATATGATCCTGTTGGCAAACCAGCAGTTTGTTCCACATTAACAATGGCACAATCATCGGTAGCTGTTGGAGTAATATAATCCACATTACCAGGACAAGATAAAATAATATCGGCAGGACAATTAGCGAATACAGGAGGTGTGTTATCATTAACAGTTATATTAAATGAACAAATAGATGTATTGCCAGAGCCATCTATTGCCGTAAAAGTATTTGTTGTATTTGCTACAATAAAGGTACCTGAAGGTGATCCAGATGTTTGTGAAATCATTGGATATGTATTATTCCATGAAATTATTACCAAACCATTGCCGGGATTTACACCTGCATTATTGGTTTGGTTGGTGCCAGCATTAAATGATCCGCCTCCGCCACCAACACCATAGTACGTGCCACCACCACCACCAGAATAACCACCGCCACCGCCACCACCTGTCCAATAATACCAATCGCCACCGCCACCGCCACCAAATCCTCCGCCTCCTCCACTTCCATTTCCTGAACCTCCAGCACCACCATTTACAAAAGAGTACCCGCCTGTTGTCCCATAACAATTTGAACCGTTGCCAATAAGTCCACCACCACCAGATCCTTCTGAACTCCCAAATTGAGGGGAGCAATTTCCGCCACCACCGTTTGTTCCACCTGCTCCCCCATAAGTATTTCCACTTCCATAAACACCAGAATTTCCTTGTGTATAAATTGATCCATTTGCATTTGCTGAATAACTGGAACTTCCTCCATTATATCCACCACCACCACCACCGGCAATTACCAATGGGTTATTACTGTTATCTGTCACGAAAGAACCACCACCACCACCACCTTGTGTTCCGTAATAGCCCTGATGGCCAACCAAGATTTTTAATGATTCACCTGAAGTAACCGAAACCATACCTGTCATACTTGCACCTAATCCTCCTGAACCTCCGCTGCTCTGACCTCCTTGGGCTCCGAGCGCTGTAATTGTTACTGTAGGAACACCATTAGGAACCATCCAGTTCTCAATTATTCCAGTATAGGAAAATGTTATGCTTCCGTTTGCAGAAGAGGTACAATTGTCTGACACTGTTGGCATATTGAAATTAATGATTCCTGGGCATGACATAACAGTATCGGCTGGACAGCCTGCAATTTCTGGAGGAGTGGAATCATCAATGGAAACATTAAAAGTACAAACTGATGTGTTTCCTGATCCATCAGTAGCTTGGAAGGTATTTGTTGTGATTCCATTTGGGAAGAAAGAACCAGAAACAAGTCCGGAAGTTTGCACTATTGTTAAATAGATGCATGCATCGGTAGCTGTTGGGATATCATACGAAACTACATCGGGACAAGCCATGGTAATGTCGGTCGGGCAACTTGTAAATTCAGGAGCATCGACATCTGATATTGTAACCGTGAAGGTACATTCAGCAGTATTCCCAGATCCGTCTATTGCCACAAAGGTATTAACAGAAACCCCACTTGTGTAATAATAACCTGAACCATATCCTATTGTTTGTTGGATATTTACATCATTGCAATCATCTGAAGCTGTTGGAGGATTAAAATCTACAGTTGTTGGACAAGAGGAAACAACATCACCTGGGCAATCAAATATTACAGGAGGGGTATAGTCACTTACTGTTACCGTAAATGAGCATTGTGATGTGTTGCCAGTGGCATCCATTGCAATAAAAGTATTGATAGTTGCTCCATTTACAAAATTAGAGCCTGGAGCCAAACCTCCCGCTTGATAAACTAAAACCGAATCGCAATCATCAGATGCTGTTGGTGGGAAATAATCAACAACACCAGGGCATGCTAAATATATATCGTCAGGACAACCAGCAATAACTGGAGGAGTAATATCATCTATTGTTACATTAAAAGAACATGCAACCGTGTTACCTGATTGATCGGATGCTACAAAAGTATTGGTCGTTACATTAGCTTGGAAGAAGGAACCTGATGGCAAGCCGGATGTTTGGGTAACGGTAGGATAGGCTTGATTATAATTTATGATAACATAACCATTACCAACCTGATAGTCTTGTGTGTGGACAACATTCATTGCAGATGGATCGGTATAGCTGCTACCGCCACCGCCACCGCCGTAGCTTCCACCACCACCACCATAAAAACCACCACCGCCGCCGCCGCCATCCCAAATACCATTTCCTCCATTACCAAATGCTCCTGAAGCACCATAACCATATTGGTCATAACCTCCTGAATATTGAGTTCCTCCTGTGCCAGTGTAACAACAATTACCGCCACATTGGTAACCAGTCTGACCTATTAAATCACCACCAGCTCCACCCCATTCGTCCGATGAATTACAATTTGCTCCTGATCCACCTCCACCACCGGCAACAATCCTTCTATTGCCTAAATCAGGACTATCGAATCTGATGTCTGAGGCTCCACCTCCAGAACCTGAATATCCGTTTCCATAACAACCGCCTCCGCCATTATATCCACCGGAATTATCCGTTGGCGCTCCACCTACATATATATATAGTATCTGCCCTCCATTTACTGGTAGTGTAGCGGTTACTCGTCCGCCTGCTCCGCCATCGCTGCCAAACTGTGTACCTCCTCCTTGAGCACCGCTAAGGTCAACCTGAATATTGGTTAATCCTTGAGGCACGGTCCAAGATTGTTGTGTTCCGGTATAGGCATAAGTAACACTTGCTGCCATGCTAATCGAACAATTATCTGTAGCAGTGGGCGTCTCATAAGAAATGATTCCTGCACATGCCTGCACCACATCGGATGGGCAGGGTGTCAGTATTGGAAGAACGGTATCGAGAACGGAGATATTGAAAAAGCATGCAATATTACAATTGCCCGTCATCACATTCATTTCTACCATATTTTGCCCAATGGGAAAGAAATATGGAGAACTGATGTAATTGGAATTATAAATATAGGTTACCACTCCATCTGAGGTCATTCCATCGAATGTTGCTTCAACTTGGCAATCGTTTTGACCTGAATAAAGTACCTGCCCGTTAGGACAGGTTATTATTGGTGCCGTTCCATTGATGTAGAAATCACCTCCTACATAATTTCCGTCAGGATTAGAAACAGTGATGGGACCGGAGGTAGCACCCGATGGAACTTCTACTATAACGCTTGTTGCATCGGTGGATAGGATAGTTGCTGCTACATTATCAAAAAACATTACCGAATTGACATTTGCCAAACCTGTACCATGAATAATGATGTTGTTTCCAATACAGGCACTGTTTGTAGAATAGCTGGAGATGAATGGCGATTGAGTATATTCAACCGTTATCATTGCATAACCGCCAAGCGTATCATTATCCATAAAAAAGCCAAAGTTATTTTGAAGGTTGGTTACTAAAAAAGTATTGGCACCCCCTATTACATAATCACCCGGATTTGGGTTAAGGGTAAAGATTGGATCTATGGAAAGCGAACAATCGCAATTATCTGTAGTAGAAAACATGCCTGCATAATTGCCATTCATCGTGGTGCTTTTATCTCCCCAATTGCACTCCATACCTACTCTAAATCGAATGGTTATGGAACTGATATTCACTCCAAACCCCAGATTGTCATTCCAGGTAAAGCCTATATCGCCTCCTTCTGATGCTCCGTAATAGGAATCAGGTCCGCAATTGGAATAGCAATAAAGCAATTGATTTGACGACGAAATCTGATACGTTTGCGTCCAGGCAGCACTTTGGTTGGCGCTGAACAGTAAAAGTACGAAGGTCATCGTAATCATCAAAGACCTTGTTACACCTTTGTTTGACGTTGAGTAAATGGTAGTTTCCATGTTTTTATGTTGTTTAATTGTTGCTTACTCTATGCGGTTTTCAGCTTCCCCTTTAAGTTGATATGTTGTTTTGGTTCTTGGTATTAAGGTTGCAATATTAATGGGATGACTACTGCACTCCTATGACCCACGTCATGTTTTTCATGTTTTCTTCATTTTTATTGGGATTATGCAAACATTTAACATTCCCTGAACTAAGAAGCAACATTGAAAGCTTTGCTAATAATGGATTTTTGCCATCGGTGACTCGATGAAATTAAGGAGCGATAAATCCTTTATTAGGTTAAATAATTTGCTGTTTGAGATTCCAAATCGGAAATCATTATCCATGATGACATTAAGCTTTAAATGTCTATCACAAACAAAGAATATCTTGAATATGCCACAAATGGGTACATTTATCTATCCATTACTGATTTCCTTCCTCATAAATACTGAATACCTGTTAAATAATTGGTCATTATCTATCTTTGCCGTATGAAATTGCCTCAATGCTTTCTTAATGTCTGCCTGTTCTTCTTGGCTATTAATGCCAATGCCCAAGACTTTAAGGTCATTGAAGAAACCAAAGACTATATTTTAAAGGAAGTGGACAGTGCTTATTATTATTCGCATGGCTTGCCACCAAAGGATGATTTTATTATTGATACTACTAAGATTAAAAAAGTAAATGGTGTGCTGAAACTGCCGCTGGATAATGGGAAGGAAGTGGTGTTCACCAATAATTTAGATAATCCTGATATTGATTACCAACAATACATGTATTTAGGTTATGATAAGGATATAAAATATTTCTTAGTCATTCAAAAACTTGTTAACATTAGACATTTATTAGTAAATCAAAAAAATGGAATAATCGACACCTCTCTTTTCGATTCTTTTATATTCTCTCCTTCAAAATTATTTTATGCTTATTTTTCTGCCGAATATATTACTTCCTACTTTGAATTAGTATTCTTCAAAAACATAAATACAGGAAATGTTATAAAAATAAAACTAAATAATGAAGCTTATGATCAAATACTTTGGAAGGATGATTTTTCATTTATGTTCTATTCAAAATTTTATGATAGAATTATTAAAGAATGGATTATTAAGAAATATTACCTCCTCCAAATAAAGCAATAGACGAATAACTTCCCTTGTTTTGGGTGGTGATTCGGTTCATTCCTTTTCATTGTCGATACCGGTTTTTTGTTTGCTTAAGAGGCAGGTGAATCATACAAGTCTTATAATTAATTATGTAAGGATTTCGGGTGGATGGCGCTCTAATTTTGCCACCGATGGCGGAAGTGCCGCCACATAATGAATAATCTTTAATAATAATTAAAAAATTAAAAACATGAAAATCAAAGTAAAAAGACCTGAAGAATCCTACACCGCCAGGAAGCACAGGGAATGTTCGGAAAGAGCATTGAAGAATGACCAAATCAGGGAATTTGGCATGGATGAGGAAGAAATTGTGAAATCACCATCACGATTCTTGATTCCTGTATTATGGTTGGTGAACTTTATCTTGGCTCGTTTTGAGATGTTCAAAAACAATCTTTACGAAACCATGGATGAGTCGGTGGTGATTTATGACATCAGCGCATTTGACTTGAAAAGGTTGAATGCAAATGGGGTGGATGCCCACCAATACAACGGGCAAATCGTCTTGATGTCCTTGCCCGTGATGCAGAAGAAGTATATCGCCACCATAAACTGGAAAGGCAGCAAGGCCGACAAGACAAAACAGGCCATGGACATGTTTACCTTGATGGCTACCACCACTTATGTTACCGTACCTCCGGCTACCGTAACTGCCGGACGAACATTGGCCACCAACTACGGTAATTCTGGGTCGGGCAACGAAGAATCCACCTTCACGCTGCTGAACAATGCCATGCAGGCGATCATGTTTCTTTATCAAACTTATGGAAATTCTAACCCTGGAACGGCGGAAGTGGGGATAAAATCAGGAGGGTTCACAGTTAAAACCATTACTCCAAGAGGAAAGCAACCTTGGAGTGCCTTCAATTCGGTGGTGCAAGGAACCATCCATCTTACTGCTGCTGGTTCAGGCACATCTAATGGCTGTCATGATTGGCATATCTCTTTTGATGGAGTTTCCTTCGATAGAATGTTGCCAACTACCAAGGCCAGTACCCAAGTTACAGGTTTAGCCGGAGGAATAGAGGTGTGGTTCATGCATCAAATTATAACCAAAGATGGACCTCAAGGCTTCGATTTGATTATTCAAATCACTGTAAACAGGTAAAAATTAGCTAAAAGACGAAACTTTGAAGGGATGTAAGGATATCTTCAAACTATGTTGACATTGTTTGAAGGAATGTCAAGACTTCTTCAAACAATGTTTACATACCTTGAAGGAATGCAAGGACTTCTTCAAACAATGTTTACATACCTTGAAGGAATGCAAGGACTTCTTCAAACAATGTTCACATACCTTGAAGGAATGTAAGGACTTCTTCAAACAATGTTGACATTGTTTGAAGGAATGTAAAGATTCCTTCAAACTTTGTCAAAAAGGCATAATCAAGCATAAAAAGGGATTAACAAAATGAGAAACAATAATAAAAATAAACACAATGATAGAAGTAAAAATCAGCAGTAAGCCGACAGAAAAGAATTGTAGATGCGGCAACTGGTTTCAGCATTACAAGAACTTCAGCTTCCGCCAGATAACAGGCTGCGTGGTGGCAGGATGTGGCAAGGTGGACATCGTAGGGACGCATGTTCATAAACTGGATGGTTTGGATTTGCAAACCAAACCCATAGATTCCACCATCTACATCCTCCCCCTCTGCAAAGAACACTCCGAAAGCAAGGAGACCTTGAACATCCTCCCCTCCACCAAGTTCGTCATCGCCGACATCAAGAAAACTTGTGGCGAAGGATTCATGACTTATGTGGATAGTCCGGTGCTGTAGGGAGGAATGAGTAAAGATTTAAGAAAGTCATTTGAAATTGATATAATATTGATTATTGGTTTAAAAATGTTTTCAGATTTTAGAGTCAAAAGCATGCCTTATAAATTGCACCAGTATCTTCAAAGATAAAAAATGCTATAAATTTTATGGATAAATTTTGTTAGTTTTGCGAATCTTATAATAGTAAATACGTTAAAATGAAACTGAAGAAAATAGAACTCAAGAATTTTTATCAATTCAAGGATTTTACTCTTGACTTAACCTATCCACAGGGACATCCAAAGGAAGGACAGCCATTGGATAAAGTTTGTTTTATTGGACAAAGCGGGACTGGTAAAACTACATTGCTGAAGTTGATACAATTAGGATTTCATTGTAAATTTGATTACAATTTTATTGCCCATACTGATAAATTTAATCCTACTTTATATTTAGAAAGTTTTAATATACAATTACCCAAAGGAGCATATATACGCCTTTCATTTACTGATAATTATCGAATATCTTATGATTTTGTAATTGAAAATAACCAAGTAGCAATTATTGATAACATCATTGTTGATTCTATACAAATGACAGTGAAGCAAGCTTTAGAACATTTTCGAGGAATTCGGACAAAACTCGATATAAGTGTTTTGAGTTACCCTGCTGAAAAACAAAATGATATACCCAGTGGGGGAATATTTATGGAATCTATTTTTTACTTTTTTAATATTCAAGATGCTAGAAGAGCCTTGGACATCGCACTTATTCAAGTTCAACAATATAGGATAAAAGAAACAAACTTCAGAATTGAGATTTCTAAAAAAATAATGAAGGAAAACTCTGATGAGTTAAAAAATGAATATCAGAATTGGTTAAAAGAAAATCCAAACCCAGTTAGTGATTTAGCACAGAATTGTCTTGATCCAATTCTGAATAAATTCCATTTAAAAACTAAAACAGAATTGGAGGATGTTAATGATTTGAATTTACAGATTCAGAATGTACATACGAATGAAATAATACCTTTTGATTCATTAAGTACAGGAACAAAACAAATAATAATTTCTGCAATCCCATTATATTATCTTAAACCTAATAATTGTGGTATTTTCTTTGATGAACCAGAACGCTCTCTTTATCCTGATATTCAAGCGGAGATTATTGAAATATATACTTCATTGGCTAAGAATTCACAATTCTTTTTCGCAACACATTCTGCTTTTATACTATCATGTTTTGAACCTTGGGAAATTGCAGAATTGAAGTTCAATCAAGATGGATATATTTTAAGAGATAAATATTACAGGGGCGAGAATCATGTTGATAATTATTTTATTGACCCAAGATATATGCGATGGGATACAATTTATCAGAAGGTTTATGATTTTCTACCTGATGGCAATAGCAAGGAAAGAACTCCTAAACTAGTTGAATTGGCTCAGTTAGAAGAGAAATTAAAGAAACTGAAAATTGAAAAAGCTGATAAAGACTTGATTGACAAAACATGGAATGATTATAAAAAACTCGCTGAAAAAATAGGATGGGATACTGGTAAAATTAATTATGATGTTTGGTAATAAATGAGGAAAATTGATAAGTCTGTTGTTCAATCTACTCAATACAAATCTTGGGAAGAAGTACTTGAAAATGATGATAGAAATCATGGAGTATATAATTCATCAACAACAAGTTTTACAAAGATGTTGTGATGAGTCTATTCTATTGCCAAAAAGGTGTTTGTGCTTACACAGAATCTTTATTATGTGATGAGATATTTTATGAAACATTAAATTGGAAAGATGGATGTTATTGTTTTGAAGGAGAAGATAAATCATTTGGTGAATTAGATCATTTTGATCCTAACTTAAAAGCAAGTAAAGCTTGGTTATGGTCTAATTTATTTATGATTCATTCCGATGTTAATTCTGCTAAAGTTAAGGGGAGAAAAGAGGTTGATTACATACTTAAACCTGATGAGCCTGAATATGATGAGTTTAGATTACTCTTCTATTATGAAAAGGAACATATTTTTATCCCAAATCCCGATTTGTCGCCAAATGATAAAGAAAGAGTTACTAAAATGCTTGAAACTTTAGGAATTAATCACCCAACAATCATTGCAAATAGAAAGGGTATAATACAACCGATTATAGAGCAAACTAAATTGACAGATAAACCTTATGAAGAATTTGCAGTTAATCAGTTCTTCACAGCTTTTGAAATGTGTAAAAGAAAATCTAATTCTTACAATCCCCAATAATCCAATCAACACCCCAGCTTGCCATCGGTTTTCTGGCATTAGAGAAGTAGGGATTAATGTGTATCTTTGCATTCTTAAAAATTCTAGAGAAGTTTCTTAACAAATAATACAATGGGCTTAACCTATTCAAAGATAAAACTTAGTAATCCGCGCAATGCCTCACTATTGCCCGTTGAAATAGATGCATTGGTAGATACCGGCGCATTAATGTTGTGCATTCCACAATCTGTGGCCTATCAATTGGAGCTGGAGGAATTGGATAAACGCCCTGTTACCATAGCTGATGGCAGTTCGCATCAGGTTCCTTATGTAGGCCCTATACGGGTTGACTTTGAGAACCGATTTTGTTTTGTTGGGGCTCTAGTTATTGGTGATGAAACATTGCTTGGGGCTGTGCCTATGGAAGATATGGATTTAGTCGTTCATCCTGCCACCCAAAAGCTGATGCCAAATCCGATGCATCCAAACAAACCAAGCTATACAATAAAATAACTGTTTAGTCTTATTGGATTTCAGGGCTTATAGGTTGATAAACTAAGGACTTATATTTCCTCCAATCACCAATAATCCAATTAACCCCCCATCTTGTCACCGGTTTTCCGGCATTAGAGAAGTAGGGTTTAATGTGTATCTTTGCATTCAGATAAATAAAAAAATCAGTTATGATTAAAAAGGAAAAAATCACTGAAATTGTCAATAAGATAGTTCAGAATTATGCGCCTGAAAAGGTGATTTTATTTGGTTCTTATGCCAATGGAACTCCTAATGAGGACAGTGATTTGGATTTGATTGTGATTAAGGATACCGACCTTCCAAAACAAAGTCGCGGTCGGGAGGTAAGAAAATATTTATTCGGTTCTTTTGTACCAATGGACTTAAAGGTTTATACCCCATCAGAATTTAATGATGACTTGCTGAATCCTTATTCATTCTTATCGTCTGCAATGAAAAACTGTACTACTTTATATGAACGATAAAATGGATATCATAAGGAAATGGGTGGAGAAAGGAGATGAAGATTTGGGTACTGCATTGGTTATACAAATGCATATCCCAGAATACCGTCATGTAACGGCATTTCACTGCCAGCAGGCAGTCGAAAAATACTTAAAGGCCTATCTTATCTATTTGAAAGTGGAGTTTAGAAGAACTCATGATTTGGTTTATCTGCTGGAACTTATAAATGCCAAAGAATCAATAGACGAAATCATGATTGTCAGCATTATGGAACTCGCAGATTATGCAGTTGAAATCAGATACCCTGAAACTACCATTGAATTAACGGAGGCAGAAACGAACAATGCCATACTAATTGCAAAAAACATAAGAGATTTTGTTCATAAGAAAATGAACATTACATCTGAATTCCATTAACACCCCATCTTGTCACCGGTTTTCCGGCATTAGAGAAGTGGGGTTTAATGTGTATCTTTGCAAAAAAATAAAGACATGCTGATAGAGAAAATAATTCCTCATCCTTTGAAACCGATAGTGTTGAGGTATGACGATGAAAAGCTGGAACAGGAATTTGAAATCGACCTATTGAAAGAATATATCAAACTTCATGATTATATAATCAGGTTTTATCCTGAACGGGAAAATCTATTGAACATATTCAATGAACTGGACCAACATGTTTCACTGGCAAAATCTGCATTTGAGCCTATTGCTGAAGCAATTGAAGCGTATCATTCAAGAGCAAAACAATTGGTTGCCGAACGCACAACTTCTAAGATGGCAACCAATAAATTGATTGCTGACAGAGATAAGCTTTTTGAGAAAATAACCCCTTTTCATGAGAATCATATCGATAAGCTTGGCAATGAAATGGCACATTATGGAACTGTAAGGGAAGAATATGTGATGGGTTATGATGCGTTCCACGATGATTACATGAGTTTTTACAAAAACAGGGATATAATGATTGACAAGATGGAAGATTTATCGCTTGACAAGGAATCTTTCAAGAAAGATTATCACTTATACAGCAGACATCACAGTAGGGATAATATTGATGGCGACGACCATACCCAAACCTGCAACGATATCATGGATAGATATAATGACCTGATGGGAATTGTGGGGGAATCGTATGCACTTTGGAAGGAATTATCGACCATGACAGACACCATACTGTTAGGAGAATATCTTTTGGATACATCTCTTTCTGATAGTTTTAAGGATATATTGGATGCACCCGGAAGACCGAAATATTTTCTGCTGCCTGGTGATAAGGTTATCTATAAGAACATGGATTTTCTTAAAAAATATTGCAATTTGATGACTCATACTCCCAATATCCATGTTCTTGTTGCAGCCGTAGAAGCGGAAGAGCAAAGTTCATTTCAAGAAATAGTCCTTGCCCTACAGCATTTTCCACTACTGATAGAAAAAAGCCTTTTTGCCTTTGAGTTCATTTTTGAGGAGATAGCAGGCAGTACCTTGATACTGCAAGAGGATGACTGGAAAAGCAGTGAAACATTCATGAAATGGTTTCATAAAATGTCTGTGTTGCCTTTTCTTCTCTTCTTTATCCATGATCGCGATGCCAGGAATTATTTTATCATGGGAGATCTTCTTGCCGAAGGGAAAATAACAGGAGAAGTGGATGAAAACAATCCTAAAAGAAGGAAATTGATGCTGGAAGGTGAAATCTTGGAGGAAATTGCCAATCGAATCTTCTTTGCCTGCGAAGGATTGCTTATTTATTGTCATAATACCGGATTTGATCCACAACCATATATTGAAGGTGTCATTGCTGAATTTGATTTCGGTTTGACTTATGAAATGATTTTGGAGGAGTACCAAAAGAAAATTGATGCTAACTATCATTTCAGGGTTTTTATCGAAAAGAAAAAGGAAGAATAACCTGCTTTCAATCCAAAGTTACATCCTGTGGATAAACTATTAAGGATTTTCATATCCTCCAATCAACTATTATCCAATTAGAAATCCAGATTGCCACAGGTTTTCTGGCATAAGAGAAGTAGGGTTTAATGGTATCCTCAAATATTGTTTAGATAAAATATCCAGACCCAAAGACCTGACCATATACATCCTCCCCCTCTGCAAAGAACACTCCGAAAGCAAGGAGACCTTGCACATCCTCCCCTCCACCAAGTTCGTCATCGCCGACCCCTTGAAAACTTGTGGTGAAGGATTCATGACTTATATAGATAGTCCGGTGCCGTAGGAGGGAAGAGGTAAAGATTCATGAAAGTCTCTCCGACAGATGTTGGGGAGACTTATTGTTTTATTGGGCTTTTTGTTTGGAATTGTTTAGTTTTGGCGGCTAGATAGCAAAGACAGACAAGTAGGTTTATTCAATACAGATCATCGATGATAAAATCAGGAATAAAGTTTCAGATGGAAAGGATAAAGGGTAATCCCTTGACCTTTTCGTTGCTGGTTTTGTTGGCAGTAATGGTACTTTATGTTGGCTATCGGCATGATACCCTGACACGGGGCATTGCCTATTTGTCTGTGATGTGGCTGTTCTCCTTTTTCATCGATGTTTATGCCTTAAGGTATCCACCAAAGAATGATATCGAGGTGCGAAATGCAAAGCGGGAAACAGGATATTTTATATTTTGCCTGCTCTTGGGAATGGTGTTTTTCTACTTCCGATTTTCCGGTAATGTAGATTGGCAACATCTGAATCCCTTGGCAAGATTGGCCATCATTCCGCTTATAATCTTTGTGTTTCCTATCGCATTGGCAATCATTATGCTGCTGTCAGGATACAAACCCAAAGAATTGGGAGTAAGGCTGCAAGGGCTGGTGATGGTCATCCCCATATTGTTGATATCCTTCCTTACGAACCGTATCGTTTCGCCAGAAAGTCTTACCTGGAACAGGGTAATTGACGAGAGTGGAAGCGTTATCGGTGCCATTTATTCAGGGTTGATATTGGCAGGCCTGTCAGAGGAGTTCTTTAGGGTAATAGGGCAGACGAGAATGGGTGCTTTGATGAAAAACATGGGCTATGGATGGCTGATAACCTCCACCATCTGGGCATTTATGCACGCACCCAAGTGGTATGGCGAAGAGCATGACCTTAAGGAGGCATTATTAAGCTCAACAAGAATAATTCCGATAGGATTGATGTGGGGATATCTCACCCATAGAACTAAAAGCATCCTTCCTTCCGTAGTTGTTCATGGCTTTAACTTTTGGGGTTTGCAGAATTTTTAAAGATAGCTGTAGCAATGAATAAAGGGAAGTCACAAAATATGGTGGAAAAGGGACATTGCATTACCTGCGGCACGGAATTATTGGGCGATTATTGCTACCGATGCGGGGAGAAAAGGGTACATCCCGCCAAAGATTATTCCATCATCAAATTCGTGGAGCAGGTTCTGGACGGTATCACACACTTAAACTCGAAGTTCTTCAAGAGTTTTTGGCTTTTGTTGATAAAACCGGGCTTTCTGACATCGGAATACATCAAAGGTCGACGGGCACCTTACATGAAACCGATACAACTTTTCATTGTTGCGGGATTGCTGTTTTACTTTTTCTTCCCAGCCGTCTTCATGTTCTATTCCAATGTCAATAACATGGAAACAGGCTATGCACATAACAACAGAATGGTGAATGTGGCGAGATATGACTTGGAAAGCAAGGTAAATCAAAAGGCGGAAGCAAGAAAAGCTACGGTTGCCGAAATAATTTATGAAACCCACAAGGAAGCTGCGCACAAATCGAAGGCAATGCTCTTTGTTCTGTTCCCATTTTTGGGAGCGGTGGTTTATTTGTTGTTCAGAAATTCCATAAACTATTATGTACCTCATATCATCTTCGTGATACATTCCTTCACTTTCTTCATCATTTTCCAGATGGGGTTTATCTTTTCGATGATAACCATCGGTTTTAATGATGATGATATGAACATGTTATACCTTGCTTTTGGGTTTCTGATATATCTGTTCCTTGCAGTAAGAAAAACGTATGAATCAAGCTGGATAGTGTCATTCATCAAGTCCCTTTTTGTCTGGATAAGCTTCATTGTGCTGTTATTGATTTACCGACAGTTCATTACCATCTTGGCCTTGAATTCCGTTTAGAAAATAGGCAACGATGCATCTTGATTGGTTTTGAATAGCTGCACTTTATGGTAAATTGGCTCTTAAAATGATTAATAAAGAATAACCATAAAAGATTTTCAATGCCACCAATTCAAAATGATTCCAACAAAACCGAAGTGAGCCACAGGTTTTCTTGAAGGTGGGAGGAAGTGACCAAGCATCCAGTCAGGTATGCTTCGGTTGCGGGTCGTATTAATTTTTATTTCATTAGCAATGAAAAGGGTTTTGTTGGAGAATGGGGAAATTAATGATTACTTAACAGGGCGTTATAACTCAATAGTGTAGTTTTGCAGCCTAGAAAATAGCTAATAATTTATAAATGAAAAATACGGCATTGATAACGGGAGCATCCAGTGGAATTGGTATGGAATTGGCAAGAGTTCATGCCTCCAAGGGTGGCGATTTGGTACTGGTGGCAAGGAATAAGGCCAAACTGGATGAGCTGAAGTCAGAATTGGAAGCGCAATACAAGGTTTCGGTTTATACCATTGGCAAAGACCTTTCGGCAATCAATTCAGCCCAAGAGGTTTATAACGAAACTACCAGGCAAAACATACAAATAGACTACTTGATAAACAATGCCGGCTTCGGAGACTTTGGCATGTTTGTGGAAACGGACTGGAACAAGGAACACCAGATGATTAACTTGAACATTACCACCTTGACCCAGTTTACGAAACTCTATCTGCAAGATATGGTCAAGCGCAGGAACGGAAAGATAATGAATGTTGCCTCTACGGCGGCATTTCAACCGGGGCCTACCATGGCTGTTTATTTTGCTACCAAGGCATTTGTTTTGAGCTTCTCCGAAGCCATAAATAACGAAGTGAGTGATAAGGGCGTGACGGTAACAACTCTTTGCCCTGGTGCCACCGAAAGCGGATTTATGGATGCAGCAGCCATGAAAGAAAGTTCATTGTTTAAGGGCAAGAAACTGCCATCGTCGAAAGAAGTGGCTGCTTATGGCTATGCCGCCATGATGAAAGGAAAAACGGTTGCCATCCATGGACTGATGAATTATATTATGGCCAATTCGGTACGTTTTGTTCCAAGAGCATGGGTTGTTTTGATAAGTCGCAAACTGATGGAGAAAAGTTAACTGTTTATAGGTAATAGGAAGGTAATTAATCCTTTGAGTATTGGTTTATACAAGTGGTTTTTAGGGCATCATTAATAAGGGTTTTGGGGATTAAATGACAAAGCCCCCTGAATGTAGGGGGCTTTGTGTACTCGAAATGTCTCCGACTGAAACAATTTTCGAGGTCGCGAGCAGATTCGAACTGCTGTACGAGGTTTTGCAGACCTCTGCCTAGCCGCTCGGCCACGCGACCTTACATGAGCAAGGGGCGCAAAAGTAATAATTTATTTTTGAAAGGGAAAAATTTGGGGGTAATTTTATGCTGCATGGGTTTTTCGCTACTTTTGTGGCGGAGAATTTTGATGGTGGTGGGGGGTGGTAAAAAACATTTGTGGCTTGGGTTCGTTATGGTTTTGATTATTTTTAAGATGATGAGTGGTATGCGTAAAATTTTTGTTGTCGGGTTGCTGTTGTGGCTGAATGTTAGTTTTGGGCAGGGGAGCATTCGTGATTCTTCGCTGCGGATGTCGTTGGTTTCGGTGCATTATAGTGCTGATTTTCCTGGTGGGAACATGGCGGATAGGTTTGGGTGGAATTCGGAGGTGGGTATCGGCTATCGGTTTAAGACGAAGGGGAATTATCTCTTCGGCATACGTGGTTCTTATCTGTTTGGGAATGATGTGAGGGAGGTGGGCATCATGAGCAACATCACTACGCCTGATGGAAACCTGCTTGGTGATAATGGGCAGTATGGCAATGTGATATTGTATGAGCGTGGGTTTGATGTGATGGTGGATTTTGGCAAGCTGTTTCCGGTTATGGGTCCGAACCCGAACAGTGGGATTTATGTGTTGGGTGGTGTGGGCTTTTTGGAGCATAAGATTTCCATTTATGATGAGAACAAGAATGTTCCGCAGGTGGATGGTGTCTATGCGGCGGGTTATGACAGGATGACGAATGGGCTTGCGTTGTCTCAATCGGTGGGTTACATGCATCTTGGGAACAGGCATCTGATGAATTTCTATATCGGGTTTGAAATACTGGAGGGTTTTACCGAAAATCGCCGTCCTGTGAACTTTGAAACGGGGCTTAAGGATAATACCAAGCGGTTTGATATTCTTTATGGGGTTACCTTTGGCTGGATATTGCCGCTTTATAAGCGAGCGCCGAATGCTTTTTATTATTATTAGATGTTTGTTTACAATATCGCCGTCAGGTTTTATTTCCTGATCATCCGTCTGGTTGCTGGCTTTAACCCTAAGGCCAAACTGTGGGTGGATGGGCGCAAAGGAATCATGGTCAAGATTGAAAATGCCATAGACCAAAGCAAAAAACATGTGTGGGTGCATTGTGCTTCTCTGGGTGAGTTCGAACAAGGCAGGCCTGTGATCGAGAAATTGAGGGATTATTACCCTGACCATAGGATTGTGCTCACGTTTTTCTCTCCTTCCGGGTATGAAATCAGGAAAGATTATAAGGGTGCGGATTTTGTTTTCTATTTGCCGGAGGATACGAGGCATAATGCGGAGCGTTTTTTGAAAATCATCAGGCCTGCGTTTGCAATCTTTGTGAAATATGAGTATTGGCTGAACTTTATCAATCAATTGGAGAAGGCTGGGATTCCATTGTATGTCATCTCGGCCAATTTCCGTGAGGACCAGTTGTTCTTCAGGTGGTATGGAGGTTTTTATAGGGATATTCTGCACAAGGTTTCGTATTTCTTTGTCCAGAACAAGACCTCTGAGAGCTTATTGAATGGCATTGGGATTAATAAAGTGATGATTTCTGGCGATACACGCTTTGATAGGGTTGCAGGAATCAATGCTGACCGCAAGGAAATACCGCTTTTGTCGCAGTTCAAGCAAAATGATAGGATATTTATTGCTGGCAGCACCTGGGAAGCTGATGAAAAATTGATTATAGGATACATTAATGCCAACAAGAATGAGCATCTGAAGTTCATCATTGCTCCTCATGAGATTAATGAGGAAAACATTCTGGAATTGGTAGCAAGCATTCAGGAAAACGTTGTAAGATATTCCAAAACGACAGAAACTGAAGTGATGAATGCCAAGGTTCTGGTTATTGATAACATAGGCATGTTGTCCAATCTATATCAATATGGGACGATTGCGTATATTGGAGGTGGTTTCGGGAAGGGTATCCATAACATTTTGGAGGCTGCTGCCGTAGGGCTGCCCATTTTGTTTGGAGAGAATCATCAAAAGTTCAATGAAGCTAGAGAAATGGTTAAGTTGGGTGCGGCCATTATCATCAACCAAGATAATCTTGCTGCCATCGTTGATGATCTGTTAAATGACGGGATGAAGCTTCACAAGTTGGCGAACATTGCTAAAACATATGTGAACGATAACCAAGGTGCCACCGATAAGATACTCGATAAAATCAAGGTAATTCATCATTGAAAAAGTTTTATTTGGATATATTAAATCAATTTGTATAACTTTGCCAACATAAATAATTAATTAATAACTGATATGAAAAAGATAATTTTAATGTTTTTGATTAGCATGACTATCGGGCTGGTACATGCACAAACGGTGAGCGAGAATGATCTTCCAGAAGCTGTTTCAAAGAAGTTCAAGAAGATGTACAAGACCGTTACGGATGCAGACTGGTCTCAAACCGGTGATAATTTCAAGGCCACCTTCGAACTGAACAAGCTGAAGAATGAAATCGTGATGGATGAAAAGGGCAACATTGTGGAAAAGAAGGAAGCCGTAGCGATTGCTACCTTGCCTCAACCTATTTCTCCTTACATGTCGAAGAATCATAAAGGTTTCAAGATAAAGGAGGCCTATAAGATTACCGACGACAAGAAAGCCGTAACCTATGAAGTTCATAGCAAGAACAAAGCGGGCGATGAAGCCGGTGCCCTGTTCGATGGAAAAGGCAAATTCTTGAGCGACGTAGGCCAATAGTTCCGTATGATAATCTATAAAGGGAGGCTATGATGGCTTCCCTTTTTTGTTTATTAAAGGAATGGAAAAAATCAGCAATACAACTATCCACAACTGCTTGAAAGGCATAGGAAAAGTGTTTTTCCTTTCCACCATATTATGGCTGACAGGATGCAATTTCTTGAGCGACGACAATGCCAACAGGATTGCAAAAGCCAACCTTACCCCATACAAGAAAGTCAGCAACAACCCATGCGACAACACCGAACTGCTTCGGGTACAGGCAGTGCCGGTAATAAAATTCAATACCACCAACGTCGTATATTTTGAGACCGGAATGAAGATAGATGCCGATGGTTCGCCACATGCCTTTCATCCAATGAACACAGGACTCGACAACAATAAAAATGCAGGCAAACCGGGCAATTGGTTCGGGGTGGTGACGGACAACAACATGGCCGATGGCAACCCGGTTCTGCAAAACGAAAAGGACCCCGCCCCAGGATATTTCGTCTCCACCACCAGCCTCATAGACAAAACTTTCGACATAAAGAACCCACGCCGATATGTCAATTCGGAGAAGATTCCATACTTCGTATTGCCGCCGGAAGTCATCAATGCCGCCGACATAACCGTAGGCGACATGGGCATGATTTACAACAAAAAGAACCACCGATTCATCAACGCCATCTTTGCCGACATCTCCTCCATCGACAAAATCGGCGAAGGCTCGATAGCCTTGGCAAATGCCTTGGGCGTAAATTCCGACATCAAAAAAGGCGGTGCAGCCGACGGCATCATCTATTTCGTTTTCCCAAAAAGCGGCGACCGCAAGCCCAAGACCATCGAAGAAATCAACGCCATCACCTCAAAACTATTCGAAGAATGGGGAGGCATGAGCAAATTCAGAGAGTGTTTTTTGCTCGACGTCAACTAAATCCCTCCTCGTCCTCCCCCATTCATAATTTATAATCCATAATTTATAATTTCTAAATGGAGCCTATATCCTCCTCTCGTCCCATCTTCGTCCCGCTATCCGCTGTAGCCGCTGCCTCCTCATTTCCGAAACAAAGCAGCGGGCTGCCGCTACTATCGGGGCTATGCTTTGACGGCAGGTAGCTTCGAATAAACTTTCAGCCGAAATTAAAAAACAGTCGTTTCTACCTATAAGACGGATCATCCGTGATATAAGCCGCATCGTCCGTGCTATCATCCGCATCGTCCGTGCTATCATCCGCATCGTCCGCACTATCATCCGCATCGTCCGTACTATCATCCGCATCGTCCGTCATATCATCCGCATCGTCCGTCATATCATCCGCATCGTCCGTGATATAAGCCGCATCGTCCGTCATATAGGTCGGAAACCGGAAATAAGTGTTTTTTAAACGGCATGAAAGAATTTCACCTTGAAAATGGTCCGTTTTGCCAAAAGTTGTTTCGAAGCTACCTGCCGTCAGAGCATAGCCCCGATAGTAGCGGCAGCCCGCTGCTTTGTGTCGGAAATGGGCAGGCAGCGGCTACAGCGGATAGCGGGACGCACCTTGATACGTGTGGAGGATATAGGCTCCTTAAAAGAATTAGGAATTAGAAATTAGGGAGGGAGGGGAGGGAGGGCAAGGTTGGCGATTTTTTCGAGGAGCACTTCGGCTATTAAACGATAGGATTCGTGCGTCCATCCTGCTATGTGTGGCGTGAGGAGTACGCGTGGACTGGCCAGCAGATAGCCGTAGGTTTCTTGGTCGGCTATGCTGGCTTGCGACTCGAAACTTTGGTTTTCGTATTCGATTACATCGAGGGCTGCACCAAGAATCTTGCCTGATTTCATATGCTTGACGAGGGCTTTTGTGTTCAGAATCTTGCCTCTGGAGGTGTTGATGAGGTAGCTATTTTTCTTGAATGAACTCAAGAATTCATCGTTGACGAGATCATTCGTTTCCGTGGTGAGGGGGATGTGGAAACTGACGATGTCGGCCTGTTCGAAGAGCTGCTCCATGGAAACGGAGGTGACGTGGCTGGCATTTACCTCGACATATTTGTCGTAGGCGATGACTGGCGTTTCGAAGCCGATGAATTTCTTGGCGAAGCTCTGGCCGGTGTTTCCAAACCCGATGATGCCGATGGTTTTGCCATGAATTTCGGTACCCCTGTTGTCTTCTCTTAGCCATTTCCCTTCACGAATTTCACGGTCGGCCTTGTTCAGGTTGTTCATCAGGTTCAGCAGCATGCCAAGCGCATGTTCGGCAACAGCATTTCGGTTGCCTTCTGGGGCAGTAATCAGGTGGATGTTTCTTTTCTTGGCTTCGTTGATGTCAATATGCTCGATGCCTGCACCGGCTCTTGCAATGAATTTCAAATTCGTGGCTTTATGGAAGAAGTTTTCATCCAAAGTTATTTTGCTCCTCACCAATATGCCGGTGAAAGTAGGAAGCTCATCCAATACCTTTTCATTCGTCCAGAGGGTACCATCCACCAAGTTATATCCAAGCTTCAGCAAGCCTTGAACAAACAGGGGATGTATGGTATCTATGAGTAAAAAGTTCTTGTTTGTCATGACTTAAAGCATCGTGCCTTTCATCACTATCATGGCCACCGAGAAGTAGATGATCAACCCGGTAACATCCACCAGCGTGGCAACAAATGGGGCCGAAGAAACCGCAGGGTCGAAGCCCAACCGTTTCAATAGAATCGGGAGCATGCTGCCGCTTAAGGTTCCCCACATCACCACACCTATCAGGGAGAAGCCCACTGTGAAAGCCACGAGTATCCAATGGGTTTTATAGATGGTCTTTTCCAATATCCAGTTGTTTTGCATCAAAGAAGCCAATTCCCAAATTGCAATTCGGCAAAAGCCAACTGTTCCAAGCAAACATCCCAACAATAACCCGGACGAGAATTCTCTTTTCAACACCCTCCACCAAGAGGAAAGCGTTACCTCTCCCAAGGCCATGGCACGGATGATGATCGTTGCTGCCTGCGATCCTGAATTGCCTCCACTCGAAATGATCAAAGGCACAAACAAGGCCAGCACCACCTGCTTTTCTATCTCCCCCTGGAAGAATCCCATGGCGGTGGCGGTAAGCATTTCGCTAAGGAAGAGAATGATGAGCCAGCCACCTCTTTTCTTGAGCAGCTGAAACATCGAAAGGTCGAAATAAGGTTCATCAAAAGCTTCGGAACCACCAATCATCTGAATATCTTCAGTTTGCTCTTCACGAAGAATGTCAATGGCATCATCATGCGTTACGATTCCCAGCAATTGCAGCTCGTTGTTCACCACCGGAATGGCAATCAAATCGTATTTGTCAATCTGGCTAGCCACGGTTTCCTGGTCATCGTTCACCTTGCAATACACTATATCCTCATGAATGATATGCTCGATGGTTTCTGTAGGAGAGGCCAAAATCAAATCCTTCAAGGATACGAATCCCAACAATTTCCTATCCTCATCCACCACATAAATATAATAGATGGTTTCTTTCGTAGGGGCATCCTTCCGAATCTGTTCCATCGCCTGCTTGATGGTCATGTTGATGGTCACGCTTGCAAAGTCCGAGCTCATCGAAGCACCCGCAGAATCTTCCGGATAAGAGCTCAACTGCAGGATATTGTCCCTGATTTGTTTCGGCAGGTAAGGCAATAGATTGTTCTGTGCCTCGATGCTCATGTTTTGATAAAGATCTGCCCGTTCATCCGAATGCATGTTCGACACCAGTACTGATAGTTCACGTGGGTTATACCCCTTTATCACCTTCAGCTGCAGCTCCTCATCAAAATCAGAAAAGATAAAAGCCTGCTCCTGGGGCTCGAACAAAGAAAGCAGCCAAGGCATGGTCACCTCATCCTGTTCACTAAGGAAATCCGCCACCTCCACGGTGGGCATCTCCTTCAGTATCTCCATCAAATCATTGACCTTGTTTTCAGCCAATAATTCAAGCAAATGCTGTTTCTCTAACGCTTCTTCTGTTGGATCCATTTCTTCGGGTTAATAATGTCGAGGCTAATGAAATCCCCCTATCGTTGTTTCTTCATGAAAATACGTTTCCACCAAGGCGGTCTCGAGTTGCTGTTCCATGCCTCCGATTTGCTTCGGCTTTCCTTCATCATCTCCTTGGTGTTCTTCGACTGGATGCTCTCATGAAACTTCTTGCCCTCCTTCTCCGCTTTCGCAGCATCCTTTTCCTGTTGTTTCTTCACTTTCGCAGCCTTCTTTTGCGCATCCACCACCTTTGGGTTTTCCTTCTCGTGGCTGCTCGTATGTATCACATTCGGCGCCCCCAACTTATCCGGATCATTATCCTGTGCCGCCATCCAGCAAGGCAAAGACAAAAACATGCCCAACAATACGATTTTCATTAACCTCATGACAAAAGTCTATTCCAGAAAACAAATTTATTTCTTCGTCGAATCCTTCACGGCAGGAACCTCCGCCTTTTTCATCTCCGATTTCTTCACCAGCTCCAAATCCATCCCGCATTTCGAACACTTCTCCAACTTGTCGCTGGTAATTTCCGCATGCATCGGGCATTGGTATATATGGTCCGCATCAGCCACCTTAGCCTCCGTTTTCGCCTTATCCTTCGATGAAGAATCATTGTTGCAAGCAGCCATTCCGATGCAAATCGCCATCATTCCGATGGCCAACATTAAGATTGAATTTCTTTTCATGAGCATATTTTTTTTGTTGTTATTAATCCGTGTTAAGGCTGCAAAGGTACTATTTCCATCTAAAAGAAACATGAAAAATCCCTAATTCCTAATTTTTTGGAGCCTACGGTTTCTTCTCGTCCCATCTACGTCCCTCTATCCGCTGTAGCCGCTGCATCCCCAATACCGACACCAAGCAGCGGGCTGCCGCTGCTATCGGGGCTATGCTTTGATGGCAGGTAGCTTCGAAACAACTTTTTGAATAATACCTGGCTGCGGCGAAAAGGCTCATGCCAATAAAAATAACAAAATGCCAATTGCCATTATCCCATCGTCACCAATCCATTAATTCTTTCAATACGCTCCAATTCCGTTTAAAATACCTCAAAATACCTTGCCTTGAAGTTCAACTCTGTTCCAACGAACTTGGGTTTCGTTGGAACGAAGTTGGATTCTGTTGCGACGGTGCCGGGGTTTGTCGCGTACGCTGGAACATTGTCGCGACAGGTTTTGGGTTCGTTCCAACACAGCCGGAGTTCGTTCGAACGAAACTGGTTTCCAAGGCAACAAAATGCTCTAACTTGGTCTGAAACCTCCAACTGTTGGCAACAAACCTGGAGTTCGTTCGAACGAAACCCAAGTTCGTGGCAACAGAGTCCAATACCGTCACGTTACAGTTGAAACCTAACACGTCTTTTTCGGGCATCAAACGAACGGGATAACCATATTTTTATGAATTTTTAAGCTAAAACAGCTTGAAAATGAAATTTCAACCTATTTTATTCAAGGCGCAGGCTTTATTATTCCTAAATGTTTTGATAAATTTGCTTCATGAAATCGAAATCATGTCTTACTATAATTTTGATTTTGCTCCTAAGCATAAACGCCTGCAATATCTTCGGACAAAAATATTATGCAAATGCCTACTTTGGTGCCGGCATTGATGGAGAGAATATCTCGGTTGGAAATAAAATATATCAAACAAGTGCAACGAGTTCAGGTTCAATATCATTTTTCGGTGGATCTTTAGGCAGAAACATCTATAAAAACTTGTATGCCGAATTGGGAATGTCCTACTTTAAATCAAAAAATAATTATAGAGATCCTTCCAACTATCCCAAAAATCCCGATTACAATAATTCATCAACATCATCATTAAGGTTGATGCCAGCCATTAGGTATAATTTCGGAAAGAATAACCATGCAACGCCATTTCTTAAGGTAGGTTGTATTGCAGGGATTTGGGGGCAATTCAATAAAGATGTGCATCATTTCGAATCATATCCAGATCATTCCACCAATACCTGGGTTCTGAACGATTCGTATGTTATCACAAAGTATTCTGGTGGAATGGGAAAGGGATTTTTTATGGAAGCCGGATGTGATATTCATGTCGTAAAAGGTTTTAATTTAAGCTTTAACTTTAGCTATGCCTTGGAAACTAAAACCTACGTCAATGCCATTTATACCAAGTATATCCTTAATGGCGTGAACATGAATCCTAATAGTAATCTACCTGTCAAATATGCTTTTTTGAATCCAGAAATGAGCACGCTTGGTCTAAATATTGGCATCCATTACACCTTTTGCAATCCTAAGCCAGAAGAGAAGAAAAACTGATTCCTACTCCACCAACATCTTCCCCTTGCGAATGCTTTTGTTGTTTGCTTTAATGTCATAAAGATAAATGCCTGCCTTCAGGTTGCCTCTTTCAAAGGTAAATTTCCTGCCTGAAAGATTCATGCGGTTCATCACCTCCTTGCCCGTAACATCAAATATTCTGATACCGGCATCTGTCACCTCGTTGCCGAAATCGACATTCACAAAATCAGAAACCGGGTTTGGATAAACCGACACCGAAGCACCGTCATTCATGGCCACATCTGCATTTCCAGTTACGGTGCTGATGTTCAGTTTATACATCGACCTGCCATAGGTGGCAGCCAACAAAGTGCGGGTAGGATTGTGAAGTTTCAGCATCGTTATCGGCACGATGGGAATGCCCGAAGCCAGCAACTGCCAGGTGTTTCCGAGGTTGGTGGTATAGTAAACGCCCACATCGGTGGCGGCATATAATATGTTGGTGTTGTTTGGATCTACCAGCACATCGCTCACAGGCGCTTGGGGCAAGTTGCCCGATATGTCCGTCCAGGTAGTTCCCCTGTTTATCGTTCTGAAAACATGGGGCAGGTATTCATCATATTTGTATCCCGAAACGGTTACATATCCCACCATCACATTCACCGGATCGGCAACCACTTTCGTTATCCATCGATGAGGCAAGGTGCCGGTTACGTTGGTCCAGTTTCCACCGCCATTGGCCGTAACCCAAACATTGCCATCATCAGTACCGGCATAAATCGTACTGTTGTTCGCTCTAGAAATGGACAGCGAAGTGATGGTTCCATAAACCAAATTTCCACTACCAGGACCGTTGGTCAGATCAGGACTGATGGCGACACTGTTTTTATAAACTTTCTCGGCACCATAATAGATGGTTGTAGGAACAATCGGGTCGAGAGCAAAGGGCGTATTCCAGTTTTGCCTGGTGCCCAACTGGCCCACAAAACTCGTTGAACCATATTGATATTCGAAATACTGATTCGCGCTGTTGGTAGGGTCTATCTGGCAATAGAAACCATCGCCGCCATAAACCAAACTCCAGTTGTTGATGTTGCCATTTGGGGTATAGTTGGTTCCATTGTCTTGAGCCCCTCCATAAAGATTCGTTGGGTTGGAGTTGTCTATTTCGCAAGTGTAGAATTGCGTGATTGGCAAGGTGCTGACGTTGGTGAAGGTTGTGCCGCCGTCATGGGAAATATCCAAGCCACCATCGTTTGCCGCCAACACCAAATTAGTGTTCAACGGATGAACGAATACCGCATGCTCATCCACATGATTCGTGCTCAATGAATTGAAGGTGCTACCGCTATTGGTAGATTTGTATAAGTCGAACGCCACACAATAAACCTTGGTAGTATCCACCGGATCGACAGTAATTCTTCCATTCCACCAACCATAGGAAGACATGTTCACAGAGCCTGTCAAGTGTGTCCAGGAATTACCGCTGTTAGATGTCTTATAGATGCCTTGAAAGCTGCCGTTGTTGGTGGCGTAACTGGCAAAGAGAATATTTGGATTGGACTGCGAAATGCCGATGCCTATCCTTCCAATCCCAGCAGAATTTGC
Organism: uncultured Bacteroidota bacterium; assembly: GCA_903911135.1. Lineage (GTDB taxonomy): Bacteria > Bacteroidota > Bacteroidia > AKYH767-A > JABDAW01 > JABDAW01. The sequence continues at coordinate 28,941 of CAIWCG010000194.1, read as the reverse complement.
TGGCAAACCATTGGTAAGAATCGTCCAGGTATTCCCACCATCTACCGATCGGTATATGTTGCATTGATTGCCCCCATAGTTTTCTCTATCAGGTTTGCGGATACGTTCCCACATGGCGGCAAAGATGGTATCGGGATGTTGAGGATTAATGGCCAAATCAATACCTCCAGTAGAATCGGAAACATAAAGAACCTGTTGCCAGGAAGCGCCTCCATCCGTCGTTCTATATATTCCCCTTTGATGAGTATTCCCAAATAAATCACCCATTGCCGCCACAAATACACGGTTGGCATTCGTTGGATCGATGGCAATTCTTCCAGTGTTTCTGGTTGAGTCCAAACCTACGCTCGTCCAGGTGGCACCGGCATCTATCGATTTAAAAACTCCCATGCCATCATAGGTCATACCACCTCCACCACAATTTGCTTCACCGGTTCCTACATAAAGTATGTTTGGGTTGGTAGTGGCAATGGCAATATCGCCGATAGATAAGTTGGGTTGCGAATCAAAAATTGGGTACCAAGTGGTTCCAGCATCTACCGACTTGAATATGCCACCAGTCGCAGCGCCAATATACATCACCTGCATATTGTTGGGATGCATGGCAATGCATGAAACCCTGCCTCCTATATTATTTGGTCCAGCAAATTGCCATGTAAGGGAGTTGATGGATTTAGTTCGCATTGCAGCATTATGCCTGTCATTAACTGCTTGTATCATGGCATTTTGATACCCATCATATTTTACTTGTCCTTGTGGATAAGCACGTTGCCTGAAGAACCAATCGTTAGGTTCTTGCTCCTGTTTTTCTTTGTTGCTACTCTTGGTTAAGGCGTTGGATTTTGGGAATATATTTATGATGAACAAATAACTTATCATAATGCTGATGATCATGATTAAGGAAGGAATATTTCTTTTCATTTCAATAAATGTTTTGGTTTTATGCGTAGCAAATATAGACATTAAAATATTTTATTGGAAAATTACTGCATAATTATTCTCGATTCAACTTAAAATACAGTTAGTGCCACATCCTCTTTTAGCGCCCAAGTATTTATGAGCACTTTATTAACAAAAGTCTGAAGCGCTGTTGATAACTCCAAGAAACTATCACAAAACCAAACAGTTACATTGTTAATAATAATTGACGGTCAGTTTATAATTTGTGAATAACCTTAAAGGTTTAGCTTTAACCCTTCCCCTCATCATTAAATATTTATCTTTGCCGCATGGAAAAAACAGGAAAATTCAAGAAAAATTTAAAAGCTACTCCTGCTGAGAAGACGGCCGTTACGGCTAATGTGGCAAGCAATTTAGGCAAGCTGCCTCCACAAGCATTGGATTTGGAAGAGGCGGTGTTGGGTGCCTTGATGTTGGAGAAAAATGCTGTGGCCGAAGTAATTGATATCTTAAAACCGGAATGTTTTTATAAGGAAGCTAATCAACATATTTTCGAAAGCATCTTTCAGTTGTTTCATCATCTACAGCCAGTGGATATTTTGACAGTGCGAAATGATCTGCAACGAAAAGGCGAATTGGAGAATGTAGGTGGCGATGCGTATATCTTTAGCCTTACCAATCGGGTGGGATCAGCGGCCAATATCGAATTTCATGCAAGGATTATTCTCCAGAAATACATCCAGCGAGAGTTGATTCGCATTTCTTCTGAAACTATTCGGGATGCATTTGATGACAGCATAGATGTCTTTAATCTATTGGATGGCGCTGAACGAAATCTATTCAACGTGGCAGAAGGCAATATCAAACGAAAGGTTTCCGACATGCCACAATTGGTGCAACAGGTAATTGAAAATATAGAGAAAGCCGCCAAACAGGAAGAAGGCGTTACCGGTGTGAGGTCTGGCTTCACTGATTTGGACAGGATCACATCGGGTTGGCAAAAGTCAGATTTGATAATTGTTGCTGCCCGTCCTGGTATGGGAAAAACAGCTTTCGTCATGTCTTTGGCGCGAAATGCTGCAGTGGAATTCAAGCATGGGGTGGCCTTCTTCTCCTTGGAAATGTCCTCCGTGCAGTTGGTCAATCGTCTCATCTCCAGTGAAACGGAAATCCCTTCTGATAAGCTTAGAAAAGGACAGCTAGATGCTCATGAATGGGAGCAATTGAATTCCAAGATACGTAAACTGGAAGACGCTCCTATATTCATTGACGATACACCAGCCTTGTCCATCTTTGAACTACGAACAAAATGCAGACGATTGAAGCATCAGAAAAACATTGACTTGATCATTGTGGATTATTTGCAGCTGATGACTACTGGCGAAAACTCCCGTGGCGGTAATCGTGAACAGGAAATATCTTCCATCTCCAGAGCTTTGAAAGGAATTGCCAAGGAGCTGGATGTTCCTATAATCGCCCTCTCGCAGTTAAGCCGAAATGTGGAATCGAGGGGCGGCAACAAACGTCCGCAACTGTCTGACCTTCGTGAATCGGGTGCCATAGAACAGGATGCCGATATGGTAATGTTCATCTATCGTCCCGAATATTATAACATCACCCAGGATGAGGATGGAAACTCTACGCTGGGAACTGCCGAGCTGATCATTTCCAAGCATAGGAACGGTGCCCTGTCGGATGTACATCTGCGGTTCATCGACCGATTGGCCAAGTTCGACAATCTGGTTTCGCATGATTTCATTGAAGAGGCTTTTGATACTATACAGCCCAATCAAAACGTTGATAGACCAAAATCAAAAATAAGAGGCTCCAAGATGAATGACATGCCGGATATCCATGAAGATGATACCCCGTTCTAAATCGCTAACAAAAAATCAATGAAAAAAATAGTTCTTATAGTAAGTTTCGTTCTCGTATCCATGGGTATGGCTCAGGCGGCCTATATCCTCATCCCGATGGATAATTCGCAAAAGAACCATCTAAAGGCTTATGGCGTGGCTTATTATGTCTTGAGAAACAACCTCGAAATAGACTGGCTGCTGAATTACCGTGGTGGAAGTTTCGCCTTCAAGGACCTCACCATTTTTGAGAACGAATGTTCCATCCGTGGTGTAAGCTACGAGGTGATTGCGGATGTTCAATATCAAAGCATCCAAAACGAAATTGCCAATCCCGAAGTCAATCAGGACATTGTGAAACTGCAAAAGGCTCCCAAGATAGCCGTCTATACTCCCAAAAACAAAACCGGTCCCAGGATGGAAAAATCAGCTTTGGCTTTGCCTTGGGATGATGCCGTTACCCTTGCCTTGACCTATGCCGAGATTCCGTTCGAGAAGGTGTATGACGAAGATATCATCGAAGGCAAACTGCCTTTATATGATTGGTTGCATTTGCATCACGAAGACTTTACCGGCCAGTATGGCAAGTTTTATGCCGCCTATTCCGGTGCCGATTGGTACAAGGCCGATGTGGAAATGAATGAGGCCATGGCGCATAAGCTCGGCTTCAAGAAGGTATCGCAGATGAAGCTGGAGGTGGCCAAACGCATCCGCGATTTTACTGCTGGCGGTGGCTACCTGTTTGCCATGTGTTCGGCTACCGATTCCTACGACATTGCCTTGGCTGCCGAAGGTGTCGATATCTGTGCCGAGATTTATGATGGCGACCCTGCCGACCCGCAGATGAACTCGAAGATGGATTTCTCCAAGTGCTTTGCCTTCACCAATTGGAAACTCGTTACCGACCCCTATCATTACGAATATTCAAACATAGATGCCACCGAAACACGCAGAGTGGCCAAGGAACACGATTTCTTTACGCTCTTCGATTTCTCTGCCAAGTGGGATGCCGTGCCCACCATGCTGTGCCAGAATCACGAACAGGTCATCAAGGGATTCATGGGGCAGACTACCTCCTTCGTCAAGTCGGTGATAAAGCCCGAAGTGCTGGTGATGGGCGAAAACAAAGCCCTTGGCGAAGCGCGATACATTCATGGCGAATTAGGCAAAGGCACCTGGACATTCTATGGTGGCCACGACCCGGAGGATTATCAGCACATGGTTTACGACCCGCCTACCGACCTGGCCCTGCATCCCAATTCGCCCGGATATCGTCTTATCCTGAACAACGTCCTGTTTCCTGCCGCCAAGAAAAAGAAGCAGAAGACCTAAAGCCATAAGTTTGATGTTCTTATGATGGCTCGCCTATAGCGAAGCAATTATAAGAACATCATCAGGAAACAATAAAAAAAGCCGCTACATTTTAATGCAGCGGCTTTTTTTTGATTTCCTTTTTAGCTATTAAATAACAGAAAATGGAATGATGGCTGACCGAATGCCTTGTCCGGCATCGTTGGTAAAACAAACTTGCGCATAACCATCCATGCCTATTTGCGCCGTAGTATGTGGCACATCAAAAGTCATTCGAGTTACATCGGTTTGTTCAATCAAATCACCATCAACAGGGGCAGGAGAACCATGAGCTTTGTAAAGAATGAAAGGAGTGATTCTTTCAACATACTTAGGTTTTGCGGCATGAGTTGGTGCTGCCAAATCAAAGACCACAAATTCGGTGTTCAGATGGCGGTTGTTTTTTACTGCCATACCGGACTCTTCTGCTGGAATGGGATGTGGATGACGACCTGCCAAATTTTTGTGAATGACCAAAATGATATAATCCAAAGTCGTCAACGTAACGGTTGGATTATTCTTGATTTGTTGCTGAATGCCCACTACATATTCCGACACGATGGCATAAAAATCATTCATGGCCCCGGTATTTACCGTGCCATAAGTTGCAGGATTCAAATAGGCCGCAAAGGTAGTTTGCCAAGTTGTCCAATAAGTTCCGAGTTGGCCAGTTTGGGTGTCAATTAATCCAAGGCGAGTTCTGTTCGCCGAGATGGTAACATACGGTACAAAGAAGGACAGGAAAATGTTGTACAGGATGATGGTAATCGAATAAGGTAACATAATTTTTTGGGGTATTTAGTTGTTAAGGGGCAAATTTAGCAAAATTATAATTGTAACCAACAAATTTTTATTGGATTTTCTTTCCAAAACCTGCCTTTTAAACCCCTGAAAAGGCATTTTTTAGTCCATTTATAAGCTAAAACCTTCCCGAAGGTTCAGAAATATTTCTTTAGTCTTAATGGAATTTTCTTTAGGCTTATTGGAATAATTCTTAACTTTATTGGAATAATTCCTAACCTTAATGGAATATTTCTTAACCTAAATGGAATAATTATTAGGCTTAAAGAAATAATCCTTAAGGTTAAAGTGCAGCACTTTAACCTTAAAGAAATTTTCCTTAACCTTAAAGAATATTTTCCAGCACTTAGCAAAATGGAGCGGATAAAGGGTGGACTTGGTGATAGCAGCTATACTGGTGCCGCTTGGGTTTTCATTCGATCTTCTGGAGTTTGGGTTCAACAAGGAAGTAAATTAGTAGGTACTGGCGCAATTGGTTCTGCATGGCAAGGCTACTCTGTATCTCTTTCAGCTGATGGAAATACAGCTATTGTCGGAGGTATGGGCGATAGCAGTGGAATGGGTGCTGTATGGGTATTTATTCGTAGTGGTGGCATTTGGACGCAACAAGGAAATAAATTAGTGGGATCAGGTGCTATTGGTGCTGCCCATCAAGGTACATCTATTTCAATTTCATCAGATGGAAATACAATTCTATCTGGTGGTAGCGGAGATAATAACAGTGAAGGAGCAGCATGGGTATTTACACGAACAAGTGGTGTTTGGACTCAGCAGGGAAATAAACTTATTGGTACAAGCTCTGCTGGAAGTGGTCAAGGTAATTCAGTTGCTATTTCTTCAGATGGGAATACTTCAATAATTGGTGGGCAAGGGGATGGTGGTGGTATTGGCGCAGTTTGGATGTATACTCGAACAGGAGGAGTATGGACACAACAAGGGAATAAATTGGTAGGTACAGGTTTTGTAGGAAATTCTTCTCAAGGTAATACGGTTTCAATTTCATATTCTGGAGATACAGCAGTTGTTGGTGGATTGAATGACAATAGCAATACTGGTGCAGTATGGATTTACACTAGAACAAGTAATATTTGGACACAACTTGGAAGTAAATTGATTGGAACTGGAGCTGTGAATAGTGGTAATGGTGTATACCAAGGATGGAGCGTTGCAATCTCATCAGATGGTCATACGATTATTGAAGGAGGAAGAAATGATAGTAATGGATTTGGAGCAGCATGGGTTTTTTATAATTCAGCAAGTGGAATAGGTGAAGTAAATAATAGTAAAGAAACTATTTCCATTTTCCCCAACCCCACCACCTCCACCATCACTATCCATCAAGATACTTATTCCCCAAATCAGCAAATCATCATCAGCGATGTGTTGGGCAATAAGGTTTATTCTCAAGCATTAAACACTGCCACCGAGACGATAGATATCTCGCATTTAAGAAGTGGCATTTATTTTTATGAGGTAAAAGGGTCGGGATTGCAAATCCCAACCAGCGTTAGAGGAAAGATAATCAAGGAGTAATTCTGATTACCTGACTGGCAGAAACACCACCTTCTTGGTTTCGAAGAACTCTTCCTTGAAATAATCCTTCAGGTTGAAGGCTCTCATCTTGTGCAGGTAGGCCGCATATTCCTCATCCAGTTCGCCGCCTTTCAGCGCGATGATTCCATTCACCAAAGTGTTGAAGGAGGTAGGCTCGAACTTGTATTTCACCCAATGATGAAACTCGTTTATGTCCGTCACCCCTCTCGACACCACGAAATGAAACTTGCCCTTCGTTTCCTCTGCCCGTTGATGAAAACTGGCCACATTCTTCAATCCCAAAGCCAAGGTAACGGCATCTACCACCTTTATCTTTTTCCCGATGGAATCGATGAGCGTAAACTCCGAATCGGGAAATAGTATGGCCAATGGAATGCCAGGGAATCCGCCACCGGTGCCTACATCCAATATCTTGGTGCCGGCCTTGAACTGTATTACTTTGGCTATGCCCAAGGAATGCAAAACATGACGTTCATAAAAGTGCTGGAAGTCTTTCCGCGAAATCAGGTTTATCTTCTCGTTCCAGTCCTCATACAGCGCATATAGCTGCTCGAACTGTTCCTTTTGCCTGGTGTTCAGTTCAGGGAAATAATGAAAGATGATGGATGCGTCGGCAAGGGGCATGTTGGCTGTTATATTCCCTTCTGCGAATTTTTCAAGACATTATAAAGAACTTCCCTTGCTCTGAACAGTTGCGCCTTTACCGTTCCCAATGGTAGGTTCAGGTGGGCAGCAATCTCTTCATAAGACAGTTCCTTATAATATCTCAATTCAACGAGTTCCTTATAGCGGGGCTTCAGTTTCTCAACGATTTCCCTAAGCAGCACACCCTTCTGTTTCTTGATGAGATTCTCTTCTGGGTCCAGGTGGTCAGACTTGAAATCCAATTTCATTTCCCCTCCATCGCCATCATCAAAACCTTTGTCCATGGAGAAGGTAACACCTTTCTTCTTTCGGATGAAGTCGATGCAGTTGTTGGTAGCAATACGGAACAGCCATGTAGAAAAAGCGAAATCAGGCGAATAGGATGATAAGTTTCTGAATGCCTTCCCGAATGCTTCGAGCGTTAAATCTTCGGCATCATCACGGTTGTTCACCATCTTGAGCATCATGAAATAAACCATATCCCTGTATCTTGACATCAACTCGGCATAAGCCTTTTGGTCACCGTTGTTCAGTGCCTTAACAACAAGTTCGTAATCGTACTTGCCCTTTTCAGTAAGATTGTTATTCGAATTTACTTCCATATTTTGGGTTTTGAGATTAGGTTTGAGAACGTCAGGATGGGATAAAACAGCAACAGGAATAAATCGAGGAACGGCAGCAACCATAACAGGTCTAGTTCTTTCAATCGTTGCATGCCTTTTCCGTAAATCCACAATTGAAGGAACAGACGAAAGAGATAGGTGCCCAAGATGATTCTCCAATCAAACCTGAATATCAACAATGCCGCCAAGGAAAGATAAAACAGGACATTGCTTAGATAGAACAATCCAAGTTTCATTTTGTGTTGAGTCTTGTAATGCTTGCCTGTGGTAAGATGTCTTTTCTTTTGCTTGAACCAAGCTCCGAAAGAAGTCTTGGGTTCGGATATGGTGAACGCAACCGGTAGAATCTCGATGGTGGTATTTTGACCATTCGCAACTTCATTGATGAACAGGTCATCATCTCCTGACAAAAGGTGATTATGACTGGCAAACCCCTTCACATTAAAGAATGTTTCCTTACGATAGGCAAGGTTTCTGCCCACACCCATGTATGGATTGCCTGCTTTTGAATAGGATAGGAACTGCAAGGCATTATTGAAAGTATCATAGCGGATAATTCTGTTCAACAAACCGCCTTTCTTTGCATAGGAACCATAGCCAAGGATGATATCCTTTTTGTCAGAGAAATTGTTTTGCATGTTATAAAGCCAATTGTTGCTTGCTGGCATACAATCTGCATCGGTCAGCAACAGCAAATCATATTTTGCCGCCTTGATGCCAAGTGTTAACGCGAACTTCTTTCCGTGTTGATATTTCTCCTGTTCGATTATCGTTACCACTTTCAAGTTATTGTACTGGTTACTCAGCTCTTCAAGGAAATCTTCCGACTCATCCCATGAACAATCATTGACCACCACCACTTGAAACTCGGGATAGACCTGGTCCAAAATGGAATAGATATTCTTTTTAAGGTTCTTGATTTCATTGCGAGCGCAAATGATTATGGTTACCGGCTCCGGATCCTTGGTTATATATTTTTCTTTGTGGAATGATATTCTTGAGAAGTAATAAAAGTAATATATCAAGCTTATTATTAGGGAAATGGCGCATAATGACAATAGGACTAGTTGTATCCAGGTAATGTTTTCGGGCATTCTTCTTTATATAAATCATTCATAGGGCGCAAAGTTACCATTTCCATTCTATCTATAATCTTTACTTTTGCCGAGTTTATAAACAATCTTATTAACAAAATGAAGTTCAATCTTATCAAGACGGATTCGCAAACCAAGGCTCGAGCAGGAAGCATTGAGACGGCACATGGAACGATTCAAACGCCCATATTCATGCCTGTAGGCACGGCAGGAACGGTTAAAAGCGTGCATCAAAGGGAACTTCATGATGACATCAAGGCTCAAATCATCCTTTCAAACACTTATCACCTGTATCTTAGGCCTGGCATGAACATATTGGAACAAGCAGGAGGATTGCATAAGTTCATCAACTGGGATAAGCCCATTCTGACCGACAGTGGAGGTTATCAGGTTTATTCGATGACTGCCAATAGAAAGATAAAGGAAGAAGGCGTGAAGTTCAAATCTCATATAGACGGATCAAACCATTTCTTCTCCCCTGAAAGTGCAATGGACATCCAACGATCGATTGGTGCCGACATCATCATGGCTTTTGATGAGTGCACACCCTATCCTTGCGATTACAAATATGCCAAACGCTCCATGGAAATGACGCATCGCTGGTTGAAGAGATGCATAGAAAGGGTTGATTCTACCGAAGGTAAGTATGGATATGAGCAAACCTTGTTCCCAATAGTGCAGGGCAGCGTTTATAAGGATCTTCGGATGCAGTCGGCGGAGATGATTGCATCAACAAACAGGGAAGGCAATGCAATAGGAGGTCTTTCTGTAGGCGAACCGGCTGAAATGATGTATGAAATGACGGAAGTGGTGACCAGCATTCTTCCTTATGACAAGCCAAGATACCTGATGGGAGTAGGAACCCCAACAAATATTCTCGAATGCATCGCTCTGGGCATAGACATGTTCGACTGTGTGATGCCGACAAGGAATGCAAGGAACGGTATGCTCTTCACTTCGGAGGGAATCATCAACATAAGGAATGAAAAATGGAAAGATGATTTCAGTCCGTTGGATGCCAATGGAACTTCTTTTGTCGATCATCAATATTCTAAGGCTTACTTGCGACATTTGATCATTTCGAAGGAAATATTGGCTGCTCAAATCGCCACCATCCATAATCTTTCATTCTATCTTTCGTTGGTTACGCAAGCACGGGAGCATATCATGGCAGGAGATTTCGCCGATTGGAAAAACAAAATGGTCAAACAACTTTCAACAAGATTATAGACGATGAAATTAAAGCTTCTCGACTGGTATATCATCAAAAAATTCCTTGGCACCTACTTCTTCGCCATTGCATTGATCATTGCCATTGCCATAGTCTTCGACATATCCGAAAAAATCGATGATTTCATGGAAAAGGGCGCTCCTCTTTACGACATCATCTTCCGTTATTACCTCAATTTCATTCCTTGGTTCGCCAATCTTTTCAGTTCCCTGTTCGTATTCATCGCCGTCATTTTCTTTACGGCAAAAATGGCGAATCAAACCGAAATTGTAGCCATGTTAAGTGCCGGCATCAGCTTCAATCGCATCATGCGTCCGTATTTTATTGCCGCCGCTTTCCTGGCAGCGCTTTCCTTTACGCTCAATGGATGGATCATTCCCGCAGCAAACAAAGTTCGGATGCAGTTTGAGGATGTGTATATCCATAATCCCTCCGAATTGAGGGCCAAAAACAAGCATGTGCAGGTGAGTCCCGGCGTTTATGCCTACTTCGATTCCTTTGATGGCCGCGGAAACACCGGTTATCGCTTCACATTAGAAAAAATTAAGGATGGTCAAATGGTTTACAAGCTCGAAACCAACCGCATGAAGTATGATTCCTTGACTCATCACTGGAAAATCTTGGAAAATTACTCCATTCATACCTTCGATGGCATGAAGGAAAACATCCGTACCGGCATGCGATTGGATACCGTGTTTCCATTCCGTCCCAATGATTTCATCGTAAAGATAAACAAGATAGAAACCATGAACAATGGCGAGCTGTCGAACTATATTGCCTCCTTGCGACTCAAAGGTGCGGAGAATGTAGAAGAAGGTGTGGTAGAATTATACAAACGCGCCGCCATGCCATTCGCCGCCTTCATCCTTACGCTTCTCGGCGTGTCCTTATCCAGCCGAAAAGTACGTGGAGGCATCGGCATGCAGATGGGAATAGGGCTCACCTTGAGCTTCACTTACATCCTTTTCCAACGAATCTTCGAAACCTTCGCCATCAATGGCGGCTTCCCTCCGCTACTGGCGGTCTGGATACCGAATGTCATCTTTTCCATCATCAGTTTGGTGATTCTGCGGAATGCACCAAAATGATGCGGTTTCAGATAAAATCATTTCCAAACATCATCAATAATTGATTTCATTAAAGGCATTTTTAATGTCTTTATGATTTGTTTTTTGATGCCAATAATCGAACATATCGTAATGAAATATTTAGTCATAATCATCAGATAAAACGATTCAATTACCGAAATAGACGGTTTGTGGCAATTACTATTCCTTCTTTACACATTACTATACTATCCATGGCAGTTACTTACAAGTTTATGGCAGTTACTCATAAGTTTGTGGCAGTTATTTATGAATTTATGGCAGTTACTTACAAGTAAGTGGCAGTTACTTATGAGTTAAGTAACATTATTTATAAGTTAGGGGCAGTTACTTATAAGTTATGTTACATTACTTATAAGTTTGGGGATAAGATGAGACGATAACAACCACAAATCGACTTGCCCCGTATTAAAACCGTCTTTTACCTGGTATTCATTGACTTTTTCAGGTCTTTTTTGAGCCTTTTTTTGGCTAAATATTGCTTTTAGATGATTTTTATCAATGAATGTATGAGTTTAAAAATGGGGCCAAGAAACTTAACGATAATTTAATATTACCATTCGATGACAAAGGAGTAATTTTGCAAAATGAAACAACGAAAGATTGAATGGATAGAGTAAAAGTTGTACCCCTTATCAACCGCGACATCAGTTGGCTGGCTTTTAATGGCCGAGTGCTGCAGGAGGCTGATGACAAAAACAATCCTTTGATAGAACGAATGCGATTTCTTGGCATCTTTTCGAACAATAGGGATGAGTTTTTTCGTGTGCGTGTTGCCACCGTGTTGCGAATGTCGAAGATAGGGAAAACTGCTGAAAAATTGTTGGGCGATGATCCCGAAAAGTTGATGAGCAAGATTCAGAAAATGACCATCAAGCAGCAGGAAAGTTTCGAACGTATCTACATAAATCTCCTGAAAGAGATGGAAGCGCAACAGCTATTCATGATTGATGAACTGCATCTGGACGATCATCAAGGCAAGTTTGTGAAAGAGTATTTTCATGATAATGTATTGCAGACTTTGGTGCCGATAATGCTCGACAGTACGCTCGAATTTCCATATCTTAAAGACAAATCCATCTATCTTATCCTCAAATTGGCACGCAATAAAAAGAAACCGAGATATTCATTGGTTGAGATACCGACCGACCGATTGAGCAGGTTTCTGGTACTGCCATCCACAGACGAAAAGAAATACATCATTCTTTTGGATGATGTGATTCGATATTGTCTGGATGATGTCTTTTCCATTTTTGATTACGATACGATAGAATCATATACCATCAAGCTCACACGTGATGCCGAATTGGACATTGATAACGATGTTTCGAAATCTTTTGTAGAGAAAATAGCCCGAAGTGTGAAGAGGCGCAAGAAAGGCCAACCGGTTCGGATGATTTTTGATGAGGCCATGCCCGATGACATGCTGATTTATCTCAAGAATAAATTGAAGATGCACAAAGAGGACAGCTATGTTCCCGGAGGTCGTTACCACAACTTCAAAGACTTCATCGATTTCCCAAAAGTTGGCCGAAGCGAGTTGCGTTTTCATAGCATGCCTCCAGTAGATCACAAGGATTTGGCAGGCCAACGAAGCTTGTTGAAGGTCATCAAGCAGAAGGATGTCCTGTTATGTTACCCCTATCATTCATTTCTTCACACCATCGAACTTTTACGGGAGGCTTCGATAGATCCTAAGGTGGTTTCGATCAAGATTACCTTGTATCGGGTCGCAAGAAACTCAAGCATTGTCAATGCTTTGATCAATGCAGTGAAAAATGGAAAGGCCGTTACCGCAGTTGTTGAAGTTCAGGCTCGGTTTGATGAGGAAGCGAACATCTATTGGGCAGATAAGTTGATAGAAGAAGGTGTGAAGGTAATTTATGGCGTCCCCGGGTTGAAAGTTCATTCGAAATTGTTTTTGATAACAAGGAACGAGCGCGGAGAAATGGTGAATTATGCCAGTATCGGAACGGGCAATTTCAATGAAAACACTGCAAAGCTTTATAGCGATTTGAGCTTGATCACTGCCGACAAGAGAATAACCAATGAAGTGGCATCGGTGTTCAATTTCTATACGGATAATCTCAAGAAAGGGGTGTATAGGCACTTGGTTGTATCGCCATTTCAAATGCGCCGCAAGTTTTTGGCCTTGATAGAGAATGAAATCAAGAATAAAAAGGCAGGCAAAGACGCATACATTTATTTAAAGTTAAATAGTCTGGTAGATCATGACCTGATTGTGAAGTTATATAAGGCAAGTCAGGCGGGAGTGAAGATAAAACTCATCATCAGAGGCATTTGTTCCTTGGTTCCGGGAGTGGAAGGCTTGAGCGAAAACATAGAAGCGATAAGCATAGTGGGAAGATACCTGGAACATGGACGAATCTTCATCTTCTGCAACAATAATGATGAGAAGTACTACATCTCATCGGCTGATTGGATGATAAGAAACTTGGATTTCAGGTCGGAGGTGGCAGTTCCCGTGTACAACAAGGAGCTTCAGATGGAATTGAAGAAGATTTTTGATACGCAATGGAAGGATAATACCAAAGCACGCATCCTTGACAAGAAGCAAAAGAACGTTTATGTAAAAAATTCGACAACTATTTCTGTAATTTCGCAGGATGAAATTTATAAAGAGATCAAGCACCAGAAGAAACATCCTGATTTGCCCACGAAATTAACAAGAAAGAAATAATTGAAGTTCGCTGCCATAGATATAGGCTCCAATGCCGTCCGCCTTTTATTCTCCAATGTGATAGAAAACGGCGAAGTTTCGTTCAAAAAGGCGGAATTGATACGCATTCCCATTCGTTTGGGCGAGGATTCGTTCCTTCACCAGCGCATTTCGGACGAAAAGACCGAGAAACTCATCACTGCCATGAAGGCTTTCTATCATCTCATCCAGGTTTACGAACCTATTGATTATAGAGCCTGCGCCACTTCGGCAATGAGGGATGCTTTGAATGGAAAAGAGATTATTGAAAGGATAAAAGCGGAGGCTGGCATCAATGTGGAAATCATTGATGGCAAGAATGAAGCACAAATAATCTATTCTAACCATATTGCAGAACACTTGGACCATGACAAATCGTATTTATACATCGATGTGGGTGGAGGTAGCACAGAATTAACCCTCTTTTCGAACAATGAAGTGGTGGCTTCCAAGTCTTTCAACATAGGTACGATAAGATTGCTGCATGGACAGATAGACAAGGAGGCTTGGAACAACTTCAAGGACTGGGTAAAGGCCGTTTCGGAGCCTTATCATCCCCTCATGGCGATAGGTTCCGGCGGAAATATCAACAAGATCTATAAGATGTTGCGGAAAAAGGATAAGCCTTTGCATTTCACCGAACTAAAGGCGTTCAGCGACTTGATCAACTCCTATACTTACGACGATCGCATCAAGATTTTGGGGCTGAATCCCGACAGGGCGGATGTGATAGTGCCCGCAACGAAGATTTTCAGGAGCATCATGAAGGCTGCGGGTGCCGAAGAGATCATTGTGCCGCAGATTGGCCTATCGGATGGCATCATTCACCTGCTGTATGAGAATTATCGCAGCAAAGTGGATGAATTGCACCACATTTAAACACTTATTTCGAGGCTTATGGGCAAATATGCCTTGATTAATCCCTAATTTCAGGTGGTGAATATGCAAAGTACACACCAAGCAAGCCTAAGTACGTGCCCATTAACTCAAAGTACCTACCCATCAACTCAAAGTACGTACCCATGAACTCAATGTACGCACCAAGCAACTCAAAGTACGTACCAAGCAACTCAAAGTACGTACCAAGCAACTCAAAGTACGCGCCCATGAACTCAAAGTACACGGTTTTGTTAACATATCGATTATTTCATGATAATCTGTTTTTTGATATTTTTGATGAATGTGTGGCAGCTGACCAATAGAAACGGGGATATTCAGCAGAAAATAAAACTGTAAGGTGGGTAAAATATTTTGAACTTTTACTTTTGGGGAATTTTTTGTTATTGTTAATGATTTTAATTGTACTTTTGCCCAATGATATATGAGAAAATAGTGTTGTCGGAAAATGATATTTAGCCTTGCTCCGTTTTATGTGATGATTTTATTTATTTTGTTGCATTTCTAGCTTATGGTATTTAGCAGCATTGTATTCTTATTATATTTTTTACCGATTTTCCTTTCGATATATTTTTTGGCGGATAAGAGATATAAGAATTTTGTCATTCTTTTTTTTAGCATTATATTTTATAGTTGGGGTGCGCCAAAGTTCATTTTTGTTTTGTTGGGTACCACTTTTCTTGATTTTCATTTGGTGCATTTCATGTATAATTCGACTACTGATTTAAAACGGAGGTTGGTTCTTGTGTTTTCAATCTTAATGAATGTAGGCTTGTTGTTTTATTTTAAATACTGTAACTTTTTCATCGACAATCTTAATTCAGTTTTCGATTATTTACATTTTCATTTCAACTTATCGATTCGTGCCAAGCACATCAAACTGCTGGAGGTGGTGATGCCTATTGGAATTTCGTTTTATACTTTCGAAACATTGACTTATGTTATCGATGTGTATAGGCGGGTGCATGCTCCGCTAAGGAAATTTTGGGATTATCAAACGTATATCATTTTGTTTCCTAAGCTTATTGCTGGGCCAATAATCAGATATCATGAAATTGCTGACCAGATTACTGACCGTGAAAGGAATGACACGATTGATTTTAAGCTTACAGGATTTTATCAATTCGTCATTGGTCTGTGCAAAAAGGTTTTGATTGCTAACTTAATGGGCAAATATTCGTCTTCCATTTTTAATCAGGATTATGTTCATTTGAGTTCATCTATGGCTTGGATAGGCATTTTGGCATATACTTTTCAGATATATTTTGATTTTTCAGGATATTCTGACATGGCTATTGGTTTGGGTAGAATGATGGGATTTGAATTTCCGGAAAACTTCAACAATCCATACACTTCGCAGAGCATCACTGAATTTTGGAAGCGGTGGCATATTACCTTAGGGAATTGGATGAAAAACTATTTATACATTCCTTTGGGCGGTAATAGGGTAAATAACAAGTGGAGATTGTTTTTCAACCTTTGGCTTGTATTTCTAATCTCCGGTTTTTGGCATGGGGCATCTTGGTGTTTTATCGCTTGGGGTGCTTATCATGGTTTGTTTTTGGTGTTGGAGCGTGGTTTTCTTCTGAAATTTTACAAAAAGGTTCCGTCATTTTTCAGGATGATTTTGACTTTTATAATCGTTTCTAGCGGCTGGGTCTTTTTTCGGTCAGATACGATAGAGAAGGCGATATCCTATTTGCAGGCGATGTATAGTTTTCGAGGAATCAATCTTGTTTATATTCCTTTTCAATCGTCGTTTTACATCATTTTTTGTTTGAGTGTACTTTTTTCATTTTTTACTTTTTGGGTTGTTGGAAAGAAATTGCAGGAACGCTTATATGCGCCTTATCACTCGCTAAAGGTAAACGTGTTATTATCCGTGGCAGCGGTTTTTTTATTTATAATCTGCATCAGCAATATAGCGGCAGAAGGTTTTAATCCATTCATTTATTTCAGATTTTAGATGAACAACAATCCGAAGAAAATACTGTTTGGAATACTTTTATTGGCTTTGTTCTTGCCGATGCTTCAGCAAGGGTTTAATTTCATTGAAGTAAAACCGCTGAAAGGCGCAATAGTCAATGCCAAAGATACCTCGTTTTCAATGAATGGTTGGTTGAACGCAACTTACCAAACGACAAAAGAAAAGTTTTTGAATGATAATTTCGGGTTAAGAAATATCTTCATCAGGATTAACAACCAGATAGCATTCGATGTGGATAATTTGGCACTTGCCAATGGCATGATCATCGGAAAAAATAATTATATATATGAAGAGGGAGTAATCAAATCCTACCTTGGTGATGATTTATGTCAAGAAAAATCATTGAACGACCAACTGGGCCAATTAAAGGATGTTCATGATTCATTAAAGCGAAGAGGGATTGACCTTATTGTAGTGGCTGTTCCGAACAAAGCTTTTTTCTACCCTGAATTCATTCCAGACCGATATGGCAAAAAGAAAAAAAACAGCAATTACGAATATATGAGCGATACCCTAAAAAAAATGGATATCCCTTATCTTGACTTAAATTCCTATTTCATTGAAAACAAACATAAATCGGCTTATCCTTTATATCCTCAATATGGGCATCATTGGAGCGATTACGGTTGTGATACATCAACAGTAATTTTAGTCAAGTTCATTGAAAAATTAAGAAACATTGAGATGCCTACAATCAAATATGACACTATCGTTACTGGATTTGATTACCTATCATCGGATTATGATATTGCTGCAGGAATGAACCTATTAATGAGCCTTAATACCTTTAAAATGGGATATCCAGTGATGTCTTTCAAAGACCAAGGCAAAGCAAAACCGGATGTATTGACCATCGGCGATAGTTTTTATTGGGGAATTTATGGAACTGGAAGGGCGGGATTAATTTTTAATAAATATTCATTTTGGTATTATTTTCATGAATTGCATTGCCCTGGAAATCCGATTCTGCAAACAGGTGATATCGATTTAAAAGAGGAAATAGAAAAGCATCAAATTGTGATGATAATGGCAAATCCACTATGTTTCAATCAATTAGGATGGGGCTTTATTGAAGCGGCCTATAAGTTATATCATCAAAATAATGGGATTTCACATGGGCCACCAAAAGCAATAAATCAAAAACTGAATGATATCATTACCAGTATAAGAAATACGGCAAGTTGGTATAATGAAATAGTAAAGAAGGCAGAAAGCAGAAAAATTCCGGTTGATTCCATGCTTAAAATGGATGCCATGTGGATGTTGGAAAACGCGAAATAACAAGAACAAGCAATTCTAACATGTGCGTTTCAACTCCGATAAGGTTGTATAATATTTACTGCAAAAACTGAGAAGCGGATCACGCTTTTTTGTACTCCCCATCTTATGACAGCATTCCCTTTCGGGTGCTGCAATAAGATGATGAATATGGAGATTAAAAAACTTAGTGGTGCCTAAAGAAATCAGTATTTCATGAAGTCTTCGAGGTTGTTCAGCAGGGCATCGGTGGAGAGGGTATATTTTTCGCCCTTTATCCATAAGGCGAGGTAGTTGGGCACATCGCCGTGTTTGGATTTTGCAAAGCTGATGAAGAGTTCGTCGGATACGGTGAAGTCTTCGTGAATCTCCTCTTCGAGTTGCGGAACATCTTTTTTTATGCGGGTTTCCAGCTTGGAATAATTGTTTAGAATGGCGCGGCATTGCATGGTATCGAGGCGAATGAAGGCCGTGTTGGTGTTTACATTACCGTCATCCTTGGTCTTTTTGCGGTCGAGATAATATTGAAATGCAGCGATGATGAGGCCCTTTTGGTTGTCGTATTTATAGGCGGTCATCTTGAGATGGGTTCCGTCTTTCATCGAAGTTTGGTTGTATAAAGACAGGATTTTTACGTTGCTGAATTCACCGGATTTATGCGTTTCGATGGTGTTTTTTATATATCTTTCGGTGTCGTATCGTACGGTTTTGCAGCCGTTGGCAAGGATGATTCCGAATAGCATCAGGGTAAAAATGAGTTGCTTCATGCCAGTGTTTTTGGTCGAGTTTTTCATTGTAATATTTGCGTATAGGTAGCTTTGAATTAAGACTATCCGACTTCTTACGGAAAAATTTTGGAATTGTTATTCGAAGATAATGTTTATTTTTGCTGAATGAAAAAAATAATCGTTTCCTTGGCCATTTTTCTTGCCACTATTGGTGTTGGAAAGGCGCAATATTCGTTTTATTTCAACGACAACATTCCGGTAATCGTGAATGGCGACACCTTGACGATTCCATGGGCTGGAGGGATGAACAATCCGCAGTTTTCGACGATTGATTTGAATGGCGATGGGCTGCAGGACCTGTTTGTTTTCGATAGGGATGGCAACAAGGTCATTACCTTCATCAACACCGGAACACCGAATGCGGTGAGCTACCGATATGCACCGGAATATCAAGCGAAATTCCCTACCAACATGACGAATTGGGCTTTGTTGGCAGATTATAACTGCGATGGAAAACAGGATATCTATACCTATAATTCGACTGGAACAGGTGGCGGAATGACGCTTTACAGAAACGATTATTCTTCGGTAAATGGTTTGCAATTTTCATTGATAGCAACAACCGTAATGACCGTTTGGGGCACGCAGCATGAGAATTTATATGTGAGCCCAGTGAACCTCCCGACTATCTTGGATATGGATGGTGATGGAATGGTAGATGTACTGTCGTTTGCGCCATTGGGAAACATCATTTACTTTCATAGAAATGTAGCCATTGATGATGGAAAGACTTGCGACAGCGTTGATTTTAAAACACTTGTAAATTGTTGGGGAAACTGTGGCACACAATCGAATGCGAATTGTTTTCAATTGGGTATTGGGTGCCGATTGAACGCGCATGATTCGGCGATTTTTTCACCCGGTTGGATGAAGCATAGTGGCGGTTGTTTGTGTGGTTTGGATTTGAATGGCGATGGAGCCAAAGAAGTGATTGTTGGCGATGTGGTTTCTAATTCTGCCGATGCCTTGTATAATGGTGGGACGCCACAGGCGGCAAACATCACATCGCAGGATTGTCTGTATCCTTCAAGCGATGTTTCCATCAACATTCCGGCGTTTCCATGTTGCTTTCATGTGGATGTTGACAATGATGGAAAACGGGATTTGATTTGCGCACCGAATGCACCAGGGGTTTCTGAAAACACGCATGGAATATGGTATTACAAGAACTTTGGAACGGATGCCAACCCCATATTTCATTATCAAACCGACTCTTTCATGCAAGGAAAAATGATCGAAGTTGGGCAAAATTCGATGCCTGTATTATTTGATTATGACAATGATGGCTTGAAGGATTTGGTCATAGGCAATTATGGTTATTTTGACACGGTAGGCAGCTATAAAAGTGGCTTGTCGCTGTTCAGAAATACGGGTACAAATTCACATCCTGCATTTACTTTAATGACTCAAGATTGGGCGAACATCAATTCGCTGCATGTCAATGCAGTAAAGCCGACATTTGGAGATATTTATGGCACCGGAAAGAGGGATATGATAGTGGGCATCGATTCGGGATATCTGATGTATTTCCCAGATACTGCCGCAATCGGTTTCCCCGCCAATTATGGTACTCCAACCATTCGTTATCAAAACATCAGCATAGGCAATAACAGCTATGCATCCCCTCAATTGATAGATGCAAACCGTGATGGGTTGCTGGATCTGATCATTGGCGATATTTATGGAAGGATAAGTTATTATCAAAATACGGGCTCTGCCACCAACCCTGTTTTTACTTTGCAGACAAGTAATTTCGGTGGTGTAAATGTGAAGGAGCATGGCTATCTTACTGGCTATTCGCAGCCGTTCATGTTTGACAGTGCGGGTTCATATAAATTGATGGTTGGAAGTGAGCGAGGATATATTTATTATTACAATAACATTGATGGCAATCTGGCTGGAACTTTTAATCTAGTCGATTCCATGTTCAACTATCATTCCATGTTTGGTTTCGATGGAACCAGAGTCAGTGTTTGTGGCGGCGACATTGATGGCGATGGCAAAATGGATTTGATTACTGGCAACCAATTGGGCGGTGTTAATCTTTATGTTTCGACCAATCAAACTGGAACGAATTTTCCACGGAATAATAACCCCAAAATATCAGTTTTTCCTAATCCATCAGGTAATATCGTAACAATCAATATCATTGGGCAAAATGTTTTCATGAATAATTTATATATGTATGATATCCTTGGGCAGGAGATAATGCATAAGGCCTTCGGCAAAGACGAAACTAGAACAAACATTGATGTTTCCAATCTTGCAAACGGTGTATATTTCTGTAAGGTAAATCTCAATTCCCAGCAGACTTTGGTAGAAAAGATTTTGGTCAAGCATTAACATTCAAATCGAAGAATAAATATGGCTTTCAATAGAAACAACAGGCAGAAGGAAGAGGAGTTCAAAGACTTGGGTTTTGGCACCAATGCTTCATCAGGGGGCTCCAGATTATTGAATCAGGATGGGTCTTTCAATATAGAACGGCGTGGCTTGAATGATGGGTTCACCAACAATATCTATCATTCATTGATAACGATGACATGGACCAAATTCTTGGTGTTGGTGATGATTTTTTATATCGTTTCAAACCTTTTTTTCGCCTGTCTTTATTTGATGTCTTCGGGTAGTTTTGCCGATGGCGCGACTGGCAATACCATGCTGGAAAAATTCCTTGATGCCTTCTTTTTTAGCGCTCAAACCATCACCACGGTGGGCTATGGAAAGATGAGTCCTGTCGGAATTTATTCCAATGTTGTAGCAGCCACCGAATCCATGTTCGGATTGCTGGGTTTTGCATTTGCCACCGGTCTTTTATACGGTCGTTTTTCGCGCCCAGTAGCAAAAATCATTTATAGTCAGCATGCCATCGTGGCACCATATAAAGATAGTACAGGCTTTATGTTTCGATTGGCAAACGGAAGGAAAAATGCGCTGATAGAAATCGAGGCGCAAGTGGTTTTATCCTACAACACGGTCATCAATGACAAGCCAACGAGAACTTTTAAAATCCTTGATTTGGAGCGTGCCAAAATAAATTTTCTCTTTTCGAGCTGGACAATTGTTCATCCCATCGATAATGAAAGTCCGTTTTATAAACTCACACATAAGGACCTCGTTGATATGGAAGCGGAGATTACCATTCTGATGAAGGCCTTCGATGACAGCTTCAGCCAGATTGTGTATTCACGCAGTTCTTACAAGGCTCACGAAATGGTGGTGGGAGCCAAGTTTGCTAACATTCATGGCAAGGAAAACAATATGCCGTTTGTAGATCTTCACCGCCTGGATGAATTCGAATTGGTGGATTTGCCTTCTTAAATTGTAAGCATTGAAAACAGCAGCGATAGCTTATTCCTTGCTGCCTTCGTCAGCTTCGCGAAGTTCTTTTTTCTTGTCGGCCTCATCCCAAAAATGCTGAAGCTCTTCCCTTCCCCTTTCGCTTTCCACATAAAAAAACAAGGAACAGGAATCTGCACTTTTGTGTTTTTCAATTTCGTTGATGATATAGGTTCGCATTTCGATGGTGATGACTCTTTGATACCAATAATAAAACACCAAAGTACGGATGGAAGTAAGGCCAATCATTAGCGTAGATACTCGCTTGTCGGCATCGCTGTTTCTTATTTGTTGAAAATAAATGTTTTCTTCGCCAACGGTATATAAATCATCAGCCTTCGTATTGAAACGCTTTGATAATTGTTCTTTTAAGCCCTCATGGTTTTCCTCAACCCATAGCGTATCCGATATTTCCTTTTGAAAATCTTCTGCAGCCTTTCCGAACGATTCGAACTTGGAAAGGAACTCATTTCTGATGATTTTCAATTGCTGATAATCCAATGAATCGAGGTTGGGAACCTCCATGATGTCCAATTCCAGCGTGTAGCCGGTAAAATCCGCGAATGTAATTTCTTCGCTTGTATCCTCCCTTTCCGCTTTATTCATGATGGACTCATCAAACAGATGAAAACCGAGTGGATCAAGAAAGGAATTCAATATCCGGAGGCCGATGGGGTCTATTTCGCTTTCCAAATCGAAGCCATGAGGCATGATGTTCAGCGATTCATCTTTCACGAAACCCTTGAACAGTTCCAGCTTGCTTTTGCTGATTATTTCCTGCATATAAGCAACCATATCCTTATGTATGGATTTATAGATGGCCTCCAATCGGGCAAGAAGAATCAAGTCGGCCTTCTGTTTGTTTTTCATGTTCCGAATTTTCAGAAGGTTTTTATAAAACAGCTCTACATCCAGGCTTTCCTTCAGCGTCCCTTGCTCTGTATGAACCATCTTGGTGAACATGATGGTATGTTTTTCCGACCCCGTTTCAATCTTTGCCGCCATCGGTATTTGCTGAAAGTTAAAGCTCAACACATTAACCTTTTCAGCAAACAGCAAGGCCACTTTTATCAGCGTCAATTCAGACGAATACAAGACCGTAGTCTGCTGCGTCTTATAAAACTGCAGTTCCATGATTCAATTTATTTTGATCGGCGGCAGTCGGTTTTCGGTTCGATTGTTCATCAACAAAAAACCAACTGCCACGATGATTTAGTAAATCGGCGTTCCTCCAAAAGGATCGGATTCTGGACCCGGCCCATGGGTATTATGCCCCGTAACCTTAAAAAACAACGGCTTGTTCAAATAATCAGGCAAAATCTGAACGGTGGTATCCAAAGTCTTCGACAGCAAAGGATTCTTGATGTCGATATATCCCGCCTCCACCGTAGGGTCATCCTTGGTTACTCTAAAGGTAAATTCCTCGGCTCCGGCACATGGTTTCAGTACGATGTCGCAGGTGCCATGAAAATTTCCCTGCCCCATCGAAAGACCCACCACTTGGTCGCAAACACCTACCGAACCCACCGTTTCCTTGGTCAATGGAAAGCCCAATTCGCTCCATTTATCAGGATTATTCGGATAAGACAACATCACCGCATCAGCTCCCTTGTTGATGCTGTCCACCAACAATTTCTTCTTGTTTTTTTCTGTTTGCGTAGCAGCTTCCGCCACCGTAAATGCACTGTTTTTTGCCGAAGTGGCATCGCTTAAATGCCCATCATCCACCTCAATGTTTGCCCCAGCAGCCGAAACATTTGCATGACCATCCAACTGCATCGTTGGAAAAACCACGCCTGCCAATTCCTGAATGTCTTCCTTGGTTTCAGTAACCTGTGACTTTTTAATTTTTTGTCCTTGATTCATTTTTTTAATTTTTAATTGTTAAAAGTATTATTTAGTAGTTATAAAATTCATTTTAAGACGATTATCAAACTGAAATATTCGTAAAATAAAGGTTATAGCGTCCGACGCTAAGCCCTTAGCGTCGGACGCTATAACCTTAGCGTCGGACGCAATAACCTTAGCGTCGGACGCAATAACCTTAGCATTCAACGCAATGACCTTAGCGTTCGACGCAATAACCTTAGCATCGGACGCAATGCCCATTATCATCGCCGCAATAACCATTATCATCATCGCTAAGACCTTTATATCGGCCGCAAAGCCCTTTATTTTTGAGCCACTCTCCATTGCGCAGCCAAAAAAACCGTCTATACTGTTATATATAGGCCCGCTCAAACGCATGATGCAAGAGATTTTACTGCCATAGCGGAAGTGAAATCCTTGTCAGAGATCGCATTTGAGTTTTTGGTGTTTAAGAAAGCCAGTCGTTGGTTTTTCATCGAGGCTAATTAACGAAAATTAATCGACAATGCCAACCAAGGTTTATTTTTATCTCTTGAAAATCATCAAAAATGGCTAAGATTTATTTATCTTGATGAATGATTTCAAGTGGTAGATGCCCCCACTCTCGACTATTAATTGTATTTTTACAGCCTAATAAAAAATAAAAGCAATGAAAAAGAAAATTTATCTCCTCCTGATGCTCCTCATCGGCCTCGTTACCATCGGCATTTCACAAACCGATTCGGCAGCAAAAAACAAGAACGGATGCCTGTCGGGCAACTGCGAAAACGGCTACGGAGTGAAGGTGTGGAACAATGGCGCACGCTATGAAGGCAACTTTAAATCGGGCTTGATGGAGGGCAAAGGCAAGTGCTATTTCGGAACGGGCGATTCTTGGGACGGAGACTGGAAGGCGGACAAAATGAACGGAAAAGGCACCTATGTTTATCATGATTTCAGCAAATATGTAGGCGAAATGAAAGACGGAATGCGCAGCGGATATGGGGTTTCTTATAACATCGACGGCACCGTATATTTCGATGGGCAGTGGCTGAACAATGAAAAAGTGGCGAAGAAAAGCGGCAAATAGCCATTCGTTTTCTCAAGTCCTCGAAAATGGTGAATCTTCCCATTAATAATCTTAAAACACGGGTGGTAGGTGCCGTTATCGAGGTTTTTGACCCCATCCGCAAAAAATATGTGGTGCTTACGCCCGAAGAATGGGTCCGCCAAAACTTCATAAAATATCTGGTGGAAGAAAAACATTATCCCGCCTCGTTGATGGCCGTAGAGAAAACCATCGTGGTGAATAAACTCAAGAAACGATGCGATGTAGTGATTTATGGCACCGAACGGAAGCCACTTTTAATGGTGGAATGCAAGGCCTCAAACATAAAAATCAACCAAAATTCCTTCGATCAGATAGCTAGATACAATCTTTCGCTCGATGTAAAATATCTGATCATCACCAATGGCATCAATCATTTTTGCTGCACCATGGACAAGGTAAAAATGACGTATGATTTTTTGGAAGAGGTGCCCACCTATCAAGATTTGGTCAAGGAGCTGGAGAATGGAACATTTTAAGGAATCGGCGCTGATGAACGGAAAAAATTGTAAAATTGCAATCTCGGAACAGAAGAAAAATTAATTGAAAATATAAAATAAAAGCAACATGGATTTAAATGGAATAGTAGCGCTGAAGGGCCAAAGCGGATTGTTCAGAATCATTTCAAAGATGGAATACAGAATCATCGTCGAGTCGTTGACGGACAAAAGAAGAATGCCCTACACCGACCCGTTCGGCATCACCATTTTGGATGGATTGAAGTTTTATGGCAAGTATGAAGATGAGGATATCATGACCGTTTTCAAGAACATTCATGATATGGAAGCCACCCATCCCATCCCCGAAACCAAGGCCGACAACAATACTTATAAACAGCATTTCATTTTGGTTTATCCCGAATATGATGAGGAGCGATTGTTCGTATCCGACATGAAAAAAATCTATTTGTGGTACACCATCCTGAAGGACCAGATCAACTTCGACGAGATCAATGCCGCTGATGATTCGGAAGAATCCAGCGAAGAAAATACCGAAGCCCAAAACTAAGCTTTCATTTGCTTCGGCATAAATAAAAAAGCAAGAGATTTATGCAAGAAAAGATGTTTTCACTTTCCGGCAGCACTCCACGGTGGATAGTTTTTTTCATTGATCTCTGCATTTGCTTCATATCCATTGTAGCTGCTTATCTGCTGCGGTTTAATTTCGCCATTCCGAGCACCGAAATACAGGGATTCTATCAAGTTCTACCTTTCGTTATTTTTGTTAGGGGCATCAGTTTTCTGATAAGCAAAACCTATGCAGGCATAGTAAGATATACCGGTTCTGAAGATGCCCAACGGATAGTGATAGTGGTCTTTTTCGGGTCGCTTATCTTTGCCTTGTTCAATATTATCCTGTATAAGATTCGAAGTTATTTCCTGATTCCCTATTCCATCATCATCATCGATTTTTTAGTGAGCGTTTTCGTGTTGGTAGGGTCAAGAATCATTGTCAAGATTCTTTATTATGAATGGAAAAACCCCTCCAAATCAAAAACAAGCGTCATCATTTATGGTGCTGGAGAGGCTGGAATCATCACTAAACGAACCTTGGACCGCGATGCCGGAACAAAATATAATGTTCTTGCTTTCATTGATGACAATCCGAAGAAAGCCGGGATGAAACTGGAAGGAGTCACGATTTATAATCCATCAGAACTAGAAGCATTGCTGAAGAACAACAATGTAGCCCACCTGATCATTTCCATACAGAACGGTTCGCCAAAACGAAGGCAGGAGATTGTGGAAACATGCCTTAATAATAATGTAAAAGTATTGAATGTGCCACCGGTTAAGACTTGGATCAATGGCGAATTGAGCTTTAAACAAATCAAGAAAGTCAAGATTCAGGAATTATTGGAACGCGATCCCATAGAGCTTGATTTAGGCCAGATTAGAAACAATCTTTCCGGAAAAACGGTGTTGATAACCGGTGCTGCAGGTTCCATTGGCAGCGAGTTGGTAAGACAGATCATTAACTTTAGCCCTAAAAAGGTCATTCTTCTCGATCAGGCCGAATCGGATTTGTATGATATCGAGATGGAAATCCATGAAAACAGAAGGCAGGATAATGTGGAAGCCGTGATAGGCGATGTGAGGAATAAGGATAGGATGACCAATGTGTTCAGGACTTTCAAGCCGCAGATAGTTTACCATGCCGCCGCCTACAAGCATGTGCCCATGATGGAAAGCAATCCTTCCGAATCCATCCTGACCAATGTTTTGGGAACGAAAATCCTTGCCGACTTGGCCATAGAATTCGGGGTGGAGCGCTTTGTGATGATATCTACCGACAAGGCCGTGAGACCGACCAATGTAATGGGTGCATCGAAACGCATTGCCGAAATTTACATCCAGAGTTTGAACAAGAATGTAAAGACAAAATTCATCACCACCCGTTTTGGAAACGTGCTTGCCTCCAATGGTTCGGTGATTCCCAGATTTCAAAAACAGATAGAAGAAGGTGGTCCCATCACCGTTACCCATCCCGAGATTACCCGTTTTTTCATGACCATCCCCGAAGCCTGTCAGTTGGTTTTGGAGGCAGGTGCCATGGGCAGTGGAGGCGAGATATTCATTTTCGATATGGGCAAGTCCGTCAAGATTGTAGATTTGGCAAAGAACATGGTCAAGCTCTCGGGGCTTACCTTGGGCAAAGACATTCAGTTGGTCTATACCGGACTTAGGCCTGGCGAAAAGCTCTACGAAGAACTCTTGAACGACAATGAAAACGTGATAGCCACGCATCATCCAAAAATAATGATTGCCAAAGTGGAAGAGCACGATTTCAACGTCATCTCCAAGGATATCACCGAATTGATAAGCATGTTCAACGACCAGGACAACCTCCCTATCGTGAGGAAGATGAAGCAGATAGTCCCCGAATTCATCAGCAACAATTCCGTTTACGAACAGCTCGACACCAATAAATAGCATGAACAATCCCTTCCGGCATAGATGTCTCATCGACATAAGATTTGTAGATATGGACGCATTGGGCCATGTAAACAACGCCAATTATTTCACCTACATAGAACAAGCCCGAATAGATTATTTCAAAACCGTCATCGGCGAAAACATCAACTGGGCACTCACCGGCCTAATACTTGCCCATGCCGAAATGGACTACAAAATCCCCATCGTATTGGGCGATTCCATCTACGTTTACACCCAATGCACCCGCCTCGGAAACCGAAGTTTCGACATGGCCTACCGCTTCGTAAAGCTGCTCGACGGAACCGAAATGGAGATGGCAACAGGCAAAACCACCCTCGTCTGTTACGATTACAGCCAAAAATCCACCATCCCCATCCCCGAACTCTGGCGCAGATGCATGATGGAATACGACCAGCCAACAACTTTGTAATAAGCCCCATTTCATTTCCTCTGCTCCTCTCAATTTATAATTTATAATTCATCATTTATAATTTCTAAGGGAGCCTATGGTTCCTTCTCGTCCCATCTGCGTCCCGCTATCCGCTGTAGCCGCTGCATCCCCATTACCGACACAAAGCAGCGGGCTGCCGCTACTATCGGGGCTATGCTTTGATGGCAGGTAGCTTCGAATAAGCTTTGTCAAAGTTTCAAACTTTGGTAAGATTAACACGGCGAACGATAAATTAACAGGATGAATACCTCATCAAATGCAATCGGCACGTTAAAAACCTTGCAAATGACCTCGTTGACTTCGAGCATACGGTTTGCAACGTTACAAATGACCTCGTTGAGTTCAAGAATTGGATTTGCAACGTTACAAATGCACTCGTTGACTTCAAGAATTGGATTTGCAACGTTACAAATGACCTCGTTGAGTTCGAGAAATGGATTTGCAACGTTAC
>CAIWCG010000193.1 GCA_903911135.1 uncultured Bacteroidota bacterium | reverse complement strand
TTTGCCTTTTCGCCGCAGCCACGTTATCTGCCGAAAGCCATTTCGAAGCTGCTGCCGTCATATCTAGCCCTGACATGCCCAAGATTAGCCCCGTGTGCGAAGGCATTCTTGTGCGTATGGTCGGGCTAACTGGTGGCTGGCAGGTAGCACCATGATACGAGAACTGCACGTAGGCTCCAAATAGAAATTATAAATTATGAATTATAAATTATGAATGTGGAGGGGAGGAATATTTTGCTGGGGCTGGGATTGTTTGTGATTTTTAAACAATTTACATAAAAATAATTGGATGTTTGGATAGTGTCAAAGTATTTTTCTATTTTTACGCCCTCGATAATTAAAGTTAAACTAATAAATAAATTACAAAAAAATGAAAAGATCATTACTAATCGTACTTGCATTTGTAGGCGGACTTACTGCATTTGCACAGAGTACAAACAATGTCCGAACCATTCCATCTCGTCCAGCGCAGCATTCCACCTATGAAGGAATTCCAAGTTCTTGGACAACGGCAGCTCCTGCTTCAAGCACGGCGAAGAAGACCGCAAATCATTCCAAGCACATTTCTACAGCGGTATTTGCAGATTCCATCGGCAGATGCTCGAACACTTTCGGCTTGGCTTACGGTGTTTATCAGGCGGTATGGGCAGATCCAAGAATCAACTCGGTATCTGTTATCCACCGTTCAGATATGGCTACCAACACTACGGATGGCAATACCGGTTTCTTAAGGTTTGATTTATCTACTGATGGTGGTGCATCTTTTGCTCCAGACATGATCAACGTAGGACCTATCTATTCTCCTGATGGCGATCCTCAAGGACCAAACTTCTCTGTTGCCCGTTACCCACAAGGCGGTATCTATAACCCAGCAGGAAACACCATCGCTGATAGCGCTTATGTAGTTTATTTTGCTCCTACAAGAGATAACTCAAACCCAAATCCTAACACTAACCCTGCTGGCGATTGGGGCGGTATCGGATATGGAGTAAAACAAATCGGTCAGGCTACAGGAACACAACACCAGATGCCTACCGCCTCCCCTTACTTCCATGTCATTCCAGAAGGTTTCACCATCAAACAAAGTGGTGTTCCTGTTAGCATCGAAGCTGCCAATGACCAATCAACCGGAAACTACACCGGAAACATGCTTTTATATTATGGTAACTTCAATACCTCTAACCATGATATGGCTTATACTCCAACCACTTTCCCACTTACTGTTGACAGTGATAATAATGGTTCTCCAACATTATCCCGTTACAATGTAGGCTTCTCTCCTGATGGACAAACAGGTTACATGGTGGCTTTAGGTCACAATAGCGGAAATGCAGATTCAACCATGTATCCTATCGTTTACAAAACTTATAATGGCGGTACTTCTTGGGTAGGTCCTTTGAACATCGTTCTTGACAACATCGGTCCATTATGCAACAACTCTTCTGCTACCAGCGGATTATATGTTTCTGCTTTCAGTGTTGATGTTATCGTTGACAACAGCGGAAACCTACACATGATCACTCCTGTGTTCGGTCAGTCTGGAACCAGCTCCAGCATCCTCATCGGTGCAGGTGCATGGGGAATGTTCGACATCTACACCACTGATGGCGGTGTAAACTGGAGAGCTCACTTATTGGCTAACCCATCTACATTTGATGCTACTTTCGGCCAAAACAACACTGCTAACCCAACCATCACCGAATACACAAGAGGCCAAGCCACTTCTACTTGGGATGGAACAAAATTATTCTTCACTTGGTTCGATACCGACACCATTCAGTGGGGTTCTGCCGCAGGAAATGCAACTCCTGACATGCACTCGGTAGGTTATAACACCTCCACTCAAACCTGGACTCCTGATACCAACTTCACCAGTCTTTCTACCAATGCTAGCGGACAGGTTACCTTCGGTTTGGTTTCCCAGTATGCTTTCTCACCAACAGGTTATTACAACATCCCATGTGCCTATAACCAATTGTCAAGTGTTGGAAACACCGGAACAGCTACCCAGTTGTTCTACATCCAGAATGCCAACTTCACTGATGCCAATTTCACCATTCCACAAAGCACCAACACGCTTGCGTTGACTTCTACTGGAAATTTGAACGGCATCAACGAAATAAACATGAACGAATTCTCCTTGAACACCTATCCAAACCCAGCTACCAACAACGTACAGGTTTCTTATCTGTTAAAGAAAAATTCTAAAGTTACCATCGAATTGATGAACATCCTTGGCGAAAAAGTTTCCACCATCATGGCAAACGAAACTCAATCAGAAGGATTCCAAACAAAAGGCATCAACATCGAAACTTTAAGTGCAGGCGTTTACATGCTGAAAACCACCATCAACGACAAAGTGATAGTAAGCAAAATCACCAAGATCTAATCCACTTAGACTTCACACACAAAAGCCCGGCTCTGCAAAGAGTCGGGCTTTTTGCTTTTCCGCCCATTTTTCTCTTCATTCCTAATTCCTAATTTATAATTCCTAATTCTTTTAAGGAGCCTATGCCCTCCTCTCGTCCCATCTGCGTCCCGCTATCCGCTGTAGCCGCTGCATCCCCATTACCGATACAAAGCAGCGGGCTGCCGCTACTATCGGGGCTAGTTTTGACGGCAGGTTGCTCGAAAGAACTTTCTGCAGATAGATTGGCTGCGGCGAAAAGGCTTTGCCTTTTCGCCGCATATTACCCTAAAATCCATAAATGTTAGTGTTCAGCGGAGGTCCGTGACGTCTCCACGGAAGTCCGTGGCACCTCCACGGATGTCCGTGACACCTCCACGGAGGTCCGTGGCACCTCCACGGAAGTCCGTGGCACCTCCACGGAAGTCCGTGGCACCTCCACGGAGGTCCGTGACACCTCCACGGAAGTCCGTGACACCTCCACGGAGGTCCGTGACACCTCCACGGAAGTCCGTGACAAGGGAAAGATTGCAGATATTTTACAGAAACTCCCCCTAACTATCTATCTCACTACTTTTATAGTATGGTGAATTTCATTTTTTTAATGTTCTGAAGTGCCTTTTCGCCAGAGCGAAGCACCGCGTGAGGGAGTGTAGTGGCCCCGAAGGCGGTTCTTTGCCGCCTTTTATTGGCTTAAGGGGATGGCGGCAAAAACGGAGCGCAGCGAACCCACGAAACACCCCGACCCCTTGCAGCATGGTGGTGGCCTTTTTTCACTGGGGCTGCTGCTTGGGGGCACGCCCAAATGGATAGTATTTGTTACCTTATGGAACGAATGGTGCGTCCATGTCGTGAAAATTTCATAGTTTTGCCCTACTACAATTAATATAGATACATTGAAATTTACAGAATTTGGTTTCGACCCTCGACTGATGGAGGGCATTGAGGCAACAGGCTACGAAAACGCCACTCCGGTTCAGGAACAGGTCATCCCGCTTATCTTGACGGGTAAGGATATCATCGCTTCGGCACAGACGGGGACCGGCAAAACGGCCGCTTTTCTGCTTCCGGTGACGAACATGCTGCTCACGGCAAAACAGGAGGAACATCATATCAACGCCCTGGTGATAGTGCCTACCCGCGAATTGGCGATACAGATAGCGCAGAACATGGAGGGGCTGTCGTATTTTACTTCGGTGAGTTCGATAGCGGTTTATGGCGGCAGCGATGGCAACTCGTTTTCCATCGAAAGAAAGGCGCTGTCGGAAGGTGCCGATATGGTTATCTGCACTCCAGGACGAATGATTTCTCACCTGAACATGGGTTATGTGAAACTGTCGGGGCTGAAATATCTTATCCTCGATGAAGCCGACAGGATGCTGGATATGGGTTTCAATGACGACCTGATGAAAATAATTTCCTTCTTGCCCGAGAAACGCCAGAACTTGCTGTTTTCGGCAACCATGCCTACCGGCATCAGGAACTTGGCAAGAAAGATATTGACCAACCCTGCCGAAATAAACATCTCCCTATCTAAGCCACCTGAAAAAATCAGACAGGAAGCTTTTGTGGTGTATGACAACCAGAAGATTCCTTTGGTGAAACATTTGCTGAAATCTAAGGACTTCAAGAGCGTGCTGGTGTTTTGCTCCACCAAAGACAACGTGAAAAATTTGAGCCGAGAACTGAAACGTGCCGGTTTGTCGATAGAGGAAATCCATTCCGACCTGGACCAGGAAACGCGTGAGAAAGTATTGAGAAGATATAAAAACCGTGAACTGAAGATATTGGTGGCTACCGATATCCTGTCGCGAGGCATCGATATTGAAGATATAGATTTGGTCATCAACTACGATGTTCCCCATGATGGCGAAGATTACGTTCACCGCATAGGCCGAACTGCCAGAGCCGAAACCGATGGCACCGCCTATACCTTCATCAACGAACATGAGCAACTGAAGTTTCATCTGATAGAAGAGCTGATAGGAATGACGATACACAAGGCTCCGGTACCAGAACAATTCGGTGCTTCGCCAATATATGACCCGAAGAAATCGCCCAAAAGACATGGTCCTCCCATCCGTTCCGGAAACAGGAACAGAAGAAGATAGGCCGGATTCTTCATCACAAATCTATCTGATTAATTTAATTTTGCCACCAATAAAATCAAAAATAATATAAAAATGAAAAAGTATCTTTGTATTCTGTTCATCGCAATCATGACCATCAACATGGCTTCGGCACAAGACGCCAAGGACGAAACTACAGTAACTCCTAAACATACCTCAAAACAAGAACGTTTCATCATGGATTTCGGTTTCGACTCTTGGACCAAAGTGCCAACAGGCATCAAGACCGACTGGCTTAAATCAAGAAGATTTGAGTTCTATTTCATGAAAGACCGAGCTTTTGCTGCTGGCCACATGGCCATCGCATACGGTTTGGGAATGTCCTTCACCAACGTAAACAGCAACGGAAGTTTTGCGATAGCAAACGGCAACACCCATCTGCTTCAGATACCTGATACCTTATTGCCTTCACAAAACAAGCTTTCCACCAACTTTTTGGAGATACCGTTAGAACTTCGTTTCCGCACCTCTCCCCTACACCACGGAAACCGTTTGAAGTTGGCCGTAGGCGCCAAAGCAGGATATCTGTTTCAAGACCACACCAAGATTGAAGACGGAGCCCTAAAGGAAAAGTTTTATAACACCCCAAACCTGAACAACTTCCGTTTCGCCTACACTGCCCGTATCGGTTACGGAAAATGGAGTTTGATGGGCTATTACGGCATCAATTCCCTCATCAAAAAAGGAAAAGGCGACGACCAAATCATCCCATTCGGCGTCGGCATCGCATTTACACCCACCTTCAGCGGCGTATCCGAATAAGCCAAAATAAACTAGAACAAAAGAGGCCTAATGTGAAAGCATTAGGCCTTTTTCTTTTGAAGCCCATGTGCAGTTCTCGCATCATGGTGCGTCCCGCTATCCGCTGTAGCCGC
>CAIWCG010000192.1 GCA_903911135.1 uncultured Bacteroidota bacterium | reverse complement strand
GTGTCGGTATTGGGGATGCAGCGGCTACAGCGGATAGCGGGACGCAGATGGGACGAGAGGAGGATATAGGCTCCTTACTGGAATTATAAATGATAGATTATGAATTATAAATTGGGAGGAGGGGCTGACAATGA
Organism: uncultured Bacteroidota bacterium; assembly: GCA_903911135.1. Taxonomy (GTDB): domain Bacteria; phylum Bacteroidota; class Bacteroidia; order AKYH767-A; family JABDAW01; genus JABDAW01. The sequence continues at coordinate 10,976 of CAIWCG010000192.1, read as the reverse complement.
TTCCTTATCGGGAATATTTTCTTTTTCGGAAATAGTTTCGGAGGATGCCAAAGAGGATGATGAAAAGGGCGGGGAGCAATAGGTTGATGAGTTGCCATTTTATCTTTTGGTCTTCTACCTTGGTTTTGTCGAGCAAGCGGAGTTTGAGTTCTTTTGACCGGACGGTTATCAAACCGGTTTCATCGCAGAGGTAATCCATGGCGTTTAGGATGAAATCGCGGTTTCCATAGGTTTGCTTGGTGAAGACATCGTAGCCTAGGGGGATGTATGAATGTCTTTCGTGATTGGCTGGATTTCGGATGACATCGCCATCGGAAACGACGAGCATCTTGTTGGGCTTGCTCTTGTCTTTGAAATCTATGGCGGAATCGGTGGCGATGGTGGTGGGTATGCGGTTCTTGAAATTGGAGATGAATTCGCCTTCCAACAATACTGCGAGTGGTTTGAATTTTTCATTGAACTGTCGTTGGTCGGGTTTCTGGCGCATGATGTTCAGACTGATGAACACGGGGGTGAAAAAGGTTTTGGCGTAATCGGATGTGGATAGGAGTACCGTCTTCTTTATTTCGGGTGCCTTGACGGTATCCAAGGTGCTGGCGAATTCGAACTTGATGCCGTTGAGATTGTTTACTATCGGATGGTTGAACATGGGAAAGGACAAGGGGAAATAATACCAGGGCTTCAGCTCTTTCTTGTCTCTTGAACCAATTCGGCCGGTATAAACTTCGATGGGGGCGCAACTTAAATCCTCGACCAGATTGGGGTTCAGGCGAACGCCATATCTGAAAAGCTGGTCTTCGAGGTTAAGATCCAAATCGGTTGAAACGGTTGTTGCCTTGGATTTCAAACTGTCCATATTGGCATGCATTCGGTCCAAAAACCAAAGCACCTTTCCGCCTTTCATCACGTATTGGTCGATGATGAACTTGTCTTGCTCGTCGAAAGCGGTATCGGGCTTGGCAATGATGATTGCCTTGTATGGTTTCAAACTATTTATTTTACCATTGATGGTCACTCGTTCAACGGTATAGAAATCGGCGAGGTAATGGGAGATGTCTGCTGTTTCGAGGGTATCAAGTTCTCCATGACCTTGTATGAAAGCGACTTTTGGTTTTTCTACGTTTGTCAGTTGCTTGATGGCCTTGGCAAACTCATATTCCAAACCTTCAATGGAGTTGTTCAGCAGCTCTTCAGGACTTCCGATGAGTTTGGTTTGTAATATCTGAACTGGGAACTTGCGGACATTGGACTTAAAGGTGAATAATGCTCCAGGGAATATCGTCAAGGTTGATTTGCCGCCCTTTTCATTTACATTCAAATCGGTAGGCTGCAAGCCGTCTTCCATCAATTGCTTGTAAAGGCTTTCCCTTACTTTGGGGTTGCTGTTTGCATTGGGGTTTATGAATTCATATTGGAGATTATCACCGGCATAAGCACGGAATTCATCAAGCATCTCTTTGGTAGAATTCCTTAACCTTTTGAAGCCGGAAGGGAAGTCGCCTTCGAGATAAACTCGGACATATACTACATCATCCAATTTCTTCAACAGGTCTTTGGTAGCTGGGGAAAGGGTATATCGCTTTTCGGAGGTCAAGTCGAAACGAGTGAAGACATAGGTGGAAATGATATTAATGAAAACAAGTATTCCGACGCCTAAGAAGAGTTGAATGATATCCTGTCTCCGGATGTTTTTCTTCCTACCAACCATTTCTTTATTCTCTACCATTTTCTGCTTTGTAAAGTCGTTTTAGTGCAAAATATGAAGAATACTATCAGTGAAATAAAATAAGTCAGGTCACGGGTATCAATTACACCTCGGCTCATGGAGAGGTAATGGGCCTTAATTCCTAGCAATTGAATGATGTTATCCACTTTCCCGAACAATGAAAATGAGGCAACATAATCGAAACCGATGAAAAAGAAACCACAAAGGAACAAGGCTATGATGAAGGAGATGATTTGATTGTCGGTAATGGCTGAAGCAAGTATTCCGATGGCGACGAAAGCTCCTCCTAAAAACAATAGACCAATATATGATCCCCACATGCCACCAGTATCAATATCTACTGGTGGCTTGGCGAGACTCTTGATGCAAAAATAATAAACCAATGTAGGTATCAAGGAAAATAAAACGAGCAATATGCCTGCGAAATATTTTGCAAGAATTATCTGCAAGTCACTCAATGGACGAGTGAACAGCAGTTCGATTGTTCCCTTGTTCTTTTCCTCGGCAAAGGACCGCATGGTGATGGCAGGAATGAGGAACAAATAGAACATTGGCGCTATGTAAAACAAACTGTCGAAATTTGTATAGCCATTATCGAGGACATTATATTCGGTGGAGAACACCCAAATGAATAGCCCAATACTCAAAAGAAAAACAAGAATAACAACATACCCAATTAGGGAACTTAGAAAACTCCCAATCTCCTTTTTCAGTAGGGCAAACATTTAATTTAAGGTTGCATTAAACATGATGGAAAATCGGCCACTTGTAACCTTTTCCGTTGAATTACCAGATGAATTGTCAACATTGGTACTTAAATAACCGAGCGCGGCACCTAATCCCCATTTCTTGGAAACAAACCATTCTTTTCCAGCTTTTACCTGAAAGGAAAAACCTCTAGCAGTGCTTAGGTTAAGTTTTATCTGATCATCAATAAAGGAATATATTCCTGAGCCAATGGAACCTGAAAAAAATATATTTGAAGGCATCAAATAATACGTTATTCCACCTCCCCACATACCTTCAGTAATTGATAAAGCATTGCCAATATTAAAGTTATTCAACCCCATTCCCGTGATTGAAGGCCCAATTAATGATGTGGAGACAATTGTTCCATGGAGAAATAAATTTTCAGCGATAGCACCACCAATTCTGATGTCAAATAATGTTCCGGTGCCATCGAAATCAATGCTATATCTACCTATCGATGGATCATTTCCTGCATCGTTAACTGTTCCGAAAATAGGACAAAGACCCATCGACAGCAAAAATCCTTTATGTTGATGAATAACAGCAGCAGGTGGTTGTGGAACTTGTGGATTATATTGGTTTGATGGCCGCATATAATCTTGACCGTTCATATATCGAAATGCAATCATCAAAAGAAAAATAAAGACAATCTTTCTCATGCTTGGTTAAAATAAATTATTTCTTTTTAGGAGCTTGATAGCCTCTTTGTTTTGCAGCTTCTTCCAATCGTTGTTGCCAAGATGATTTTGGTTTGGCAGGTTTCTTTTTGTTCTCCTGAATCTGTGCATGAATTTTCTTCTCGTCAATGAAAAACTTGAAAAGATATTGCTGACCGAATGTGAACATGTTTGCCAAGAAATAGTAATAACTCAAGCCTGCAGAATAATTATTGAAGATTCCCAAAAACATTATAGGCATCAGATAGCTCATCCATTTCATCTGAGGATTTTGTGCCTGCATCTGCATGGTCATTCTGGTGTATAACAAGGTTGAAACGGTCATCAACAAGGTGAACAAGCTGATATGGTCTCCATAAAAAGGAACATTGAAACCAAAATCATAAATGGAATCGTAAGTCGAAAGATCTTTTGCCCATAAAAAACTTTGCTGTCTCAATTCAATGGAAGCGGGGAAGAATCGAAACATAGCAATAAGGATAGGCATTTGCAGCAGCATGGGAAAACAACCACCCATTGGATTGACACCTGCCTTTTTATATAACTTCATCATCTCTGATTGCTTGCTCATGGCATCATCCTTGAATTTTTCATTGATTTCTTCTACTTCAGGTTTTAAGACTTTCATCTTGGCTTGAGATTGAAAGGATTTGAATGTCAAAGGCAACAAGATGACCTTGATAAAGATGGTCATCAACAAGATGATGATGCCATAATTAATATTGAAACCGTTTAGGAAATTGAATATCGGGATAACCAAAAACTTGTTTACCCAACCGAAGACACCCCAACCAAGTGGAATTTGTTTTTCCAGCATCAAGTTGGCTTTCTTCAAGGTTTGATAATGGTTTGGGCCGAAATAAAACCTCATGGCATAGGTTTGATTGTCGCTATGATTAAAAGGAAGCGTGAAAATGCTCGACATGTTTTTTACCGTATTGGCACCTATTCCTTCCGTTTTGGTAGTTACATTGGCTTTATCAAAACCATCATTGGCAATAAAAACCGTAGTGAAATATTGCTGTTTAAAAGAAACCCAATTCACCCTTGTAGGCAATACCTTACTGTCATCTTTGGTTTCAGAAAGCCAGTCCAGTTCATCGCCCATATATTTATAATAGATGGTTGAACTTGCCTTTTCGGCAGTAAGATTTTTCTCCAACCTTGGGATATTCATCCTCCAGTCAATGTCGAAATGATTGATGTTCTGTGGGATGACCTTATCCATTCCCACTGCATTCAAATTGAAATTCAACATGTAGGAATCTGGCGACAACGAATATTGATATTCTATATAATGGTTATTACCGGCATTGAGCCTCATCGAAATGCTTTTCGCTTCCGATTTCCCTACATGTTCCTCCTTGGAAGAAGGCTTGAAATATAAGTCGTTGGTATTGACCACCTTGTTTTCGTTGGTAGGAAGTTCCAAGCCGAAAACGGTAGAATCGCCATCAAACAATCGTAAAGGCAAGGAATCATAGGTCTTGTATTTCTTCAATTCAGCCGAATAAATCCTGCCTCCTTTGGTGGCGATGGTGAGTTTTACCAAATCATTTTCCAAAGTCACGAACTCATTCTTGCCACTGCTCACCTCAGCAAATGCACCGAATTGTTGCTTTACCATTTCTGTTTTCAAGGAATCATTGCTAGGCAAAGTATCCGTTTTCTTAGCAGTTTCGGTAGCTACTACAGCCTTTAATCGGTTCAATGAATCGGTTTTATGTTTCGCCACCTCTACCTTAAACAGCGAATCCTGTTGGCGTTGGTAAGCATCCATCTGTTCTTGATTAGGACGCATATAAATGCCAAAACCTATGACTATCAGCGCAATTAATCCTAATCCTATGATTGTATTTTTATCCATCAATTCAATATATCTTATTTGAGGTGGCAAAAATAGAAAAATACTCTTTAGTCAGATGAATTTTGTTTCGTTTTAGCCATTAATATACCTTATAATCATACCGATACTATTATTATAGACCGACGAGGCACTATAATATATAGTATATGTGAATCAGGATTCGAGCAATAATCTGTACTTTTTTTTCTTTTGAGTCTTATTAAATGACATAAAAGGCAAATGAACAATCATCATAATCAGACCTAGTCAAATGAAAGAAAATGGTTCCACTTATCATTTATGTTTAGGAGTTATTTGGCCAGAAAGGTTGAAATTTCAATTAAGGCACCATCCTGAAGCGGCGGGTGCCTTAATTGAAAGATTAAGCCTATCGCCTAAAGCGGCGGGTGCCTTAATTGAATGATTAAGCCTATCGGCTGAAGCGGCGGGTGCCTTAATCGAAAGATTAAGCCTATCGCCTGAAGCGGCGGATGCCTTAAGTGAATGATTAAGCCTATCGCCTGTAGCGGCGGGTGCCTTAAGTGAATGATTAAGCCTATCGCCTGTAGCGGCGAGTGCCTTAATTGAAATTTTAAGCCTATCGCTTGTAGCGGCGGATGCTTTAAGTGAATTTTTAGCTTATAAAGACAAAAATATCAGACAAAACCTCATTAAATCATCAAGCCAAATAGTCCGACTAAACATGATAAAACAAATACAAATGGGCATAAATGAATTGGCAAAACTGAAAATGACGATGAATTGTGAGTTCCCTTATACTTAAATAAAAACCTTGTTTAATCCTATTCAATAAAAGTACCCACTGAAGTTAAAATTATGACAAAAGTCCTTTCGCGCTATAAAATTAAGGATGAAAAGATGAAAAATCTTTCTCCCTAACATTACCTTATCAGTATCAATGCAAGCACTTAATTATCAGTCATTTACAGTTGTTCTTTAAAGATGAAAAATTTGTGTTTAACCAAGAAAATGATAAAAATTCATTGAAAAATTTGGATGGTATTAAAAATGGATGTAATTTTACGCCCTCAAATGAGAAAATTATAGTAATAAAAAAACAATTAAATTAAAAAATTAAAAGCATGAAAAAAATTTACACATTAATCGCAGCAATTGTATTGTTTGCAGGTGCTTATGCACAAACTGGTCATCCAGTAAACTTCAAAAGTGGTAGTATGCATCCAGTGGGTGTTAATGCTATCAATCACCGTTCTCCACAAAATTCACAGTCATTAGGTACCGCCATTGTAGTTGATTACGATTCAGCCGACAAATGGAACCAATTGACAAACGTTGGTAACTCGTATTCAGGTTACATTTGGGATTTCAATGCACATTATACTGGAGTTGACTCTTCATTAAAGTATGGTGTTGTTGCATTCGACTCCTTGATTGATACTTACAATACAGTTCCAACTGGATTGAATTATTCAGCCTACAGTTCTATCATCATTGATAGTATTGAAGTGGATTGCAGTCAAGAAAACAATTCAGGCATTAACGATACGCTCGTTTGTCAAATTGTAGGTGTTACAGCAGCCGGTTATCCAACCAATACAATATTGGCAAGTGATACAGTAATCTTTGATGCTGCAAATTCTCTTTCACTTCAAGTTTGTGGCACTAACGAATGGGTTGGTTGTGGAGTTCGTTTACACTTCTTTACCGCTAGTGGATTTACTTTACCAACAGGAACCAAGAAATTCGCAGTTCAGGTAATGTATTTGGGAAATAAACAAGATACTTTCGGTATCATTGCTGGTTTCCCAAGCCCTGGTACTTGTTCCGCATGGGGTGGTGCTCCAAAAGCAACTTACTCTTCCTGCTTCGGACAAACGACTACAACACATCCATATGCCAATACATTCACTTATTGGACTGATCCAAGATTTAATGCTTTAGAACCAACATCAACAGGTAGCACAATAATTTATGTTTGTGCTGCTGGTGATACAGGAGCAACATTCACTCAAAACTTGAATATCATGGCTTTCTTGGATGTTGTAACTGGAATTCAAGAAAACAAAGAATTAGGTATCAAATTAAACCAAAACATTCCTAATCCATTCAATGGCACTTCTGATATATCTTATCAAATTGCAAAAAGAGGCAATGTAACAATGAATATTACTGATATCAGCGGAAGAAACGTTATGACAATTAACGAAGGAGCAAAAGATGCAGGTACTTATAAAGTTACAATTGATTCAAAAGACTTATCTCAAGGAGTATATTTCTATACTTTGAATGTCGATGGTTATAAATTAACAAACAGAATGATTGTTACCAAGTAATTAATCTACTGATAAACAAAAAAAAGGCTTCTGGAAACGGAAGCCTTTTTTTTATTTATATTAAAAATACATGTTATAGTTTGTCATGTGAAATCTTTGTGGTATTTTTGTCCCACTTAAAAAGAGAAAATGTCTGAAAGAATAACTAAAATTGATGACTTGGAAAGTAAAGTGAAAAAACTTATTGAGACTATTAATCATCAGTTTGAAGAAAACAAGATATTGAAAAGGGAGATTGTAAAACTCCAAAGTAAAGACTTAGAAACCAACAGTATAAAAGTTGAAACCAAGAAAGGAAGAGGAAGGCCATCAACAGCAAATAAAATTGAAATTAAAGACAATAAATCAATAAAGAAAATCATTGATCAATTGATAATTGAAATTGATAAAAACATTAAGAAAATAGAAGATTAAACTGTGTAGGATTAAAAAATATGCTTAAAAGATGAGTGAGATATCAATAAATGTGACAATTGCAGACAGAGAATATCCTCTTAAAGTAACACAACAGGAAGAACCAAATATCAGGAAAGCGGTTCAAGTTATTAACGATAGAATCATTGAATTAAAAAAGAGCTACGGCTTAAAAGATAGGCAAGATTATTTGGCCATGTGCTTATTGCAATTTGTTGCAGCTAATACAAGGATGGAAGGTTACAATATAGAAAGCATAGAAAATATAAATGAACGTTTAGCGTCCTTAGACGATTTGATATCAAATTTTTTAGACAAAATTAAATTCGTTGATAAAGATGAAATAGTCCTATTGGACAGTAAGTAGATGTTACATATTGGTTTTTCAGCATTTAAAAACTAACTAATAAACTGAAAACTCAAATTCAATAGTTAATAATTGTATGAGAACGAAAAAAAAGAAAAGAAATAAAAGTAAATTAATAGATATAAAATAAACTAGATAAAATGGGAACAGAAATAATAATAGCGATTGTTGCAATTGGCTCCCTGGGGATAGGAATCCTAATAGGGAGCATGCTTTTTAAAAAAGCATTTAAGGATAAGGAGGCTGAAGCAATGGCAAAAGCCGAAATAATATTAAAAGAAGCGGAGACAAAAGCAGAAGCAGTAAAGAAAGACAAGATTCATGAGGCAAAAGAAAGATTCTTTCAACTGAAGACGGAGCATGAAAAATCCATTTCTGAAAAGGACAAGAACATTGCCATTTCTGAAAACAGGATCAAGCAAAAGGAAACTGCTGTTTCGCAAAAGATGGAAGCTCAACAAAGAAAAGAGAAAGAAGTGGAGACTTTGCAAACAAGTTTAAAGGCGCAACAGGACCTTCTAACGAAAAGAAAGCTGGAACTTGACCAAATCAATCAAAGGCAGGTGGCTCAATTGGAAAAGATTGCCGGGTTGACGGCTGAGCAGGCCAAACAGCAGATGATAGTGGCACTAACCGAGGAAGCAAAAACTGAAGCTTTGACCCATATCAAGGATGTAATGGATGAAGCCAAACTTACTGCTACCAACGAAGCCAAGAAAATCGTTGTACAAACTATTCAGCGGGTGGCAACAGAACATGCGGTTGAAAATGCGGTTACGGTTTTCAATATAGATAATGATGACATGAAAGGCCGAATTATCGGTCGTGAGGGTAGAAACATAAGGGCTTTGGAAGCTGCTACCGGTATCGAAATAATTGTTGATGATACTCCTGAAGCGATTATCCTTTCCGGTTTTGATCCGGTGAGAAGGGAGTTGGCACGCTTGGCGCTGCACCAATTGGTTACGGATGGAAGAATTCACCCTGCCCGAATAGAAGAGGTGGTGGCGAAAGTGAAGAAACAACTGGAAGATGAAATAGTGGAAATTGGTAAAAGAACTACCATTGATTTGGGTATTCATGGCTTGGCTCCAGAACTGATACGTATGGTGGGCAGGATGAAATATCGCTCGTCTTATGGGCAGAATCTGTTGCAACACTCAAGAGAAGTAGCCAACATGTGCGCCATAATGGCCACTGAATTGGGATTGAATGTAAAACTTGCCAAGAGAGCTGGATTACTTCATGATATTGGCAAGGTGCCTGATGACGAACCAGAATTGCCACACGCAATATTAGGGATGAAACTGGCGGAGAAATACAAGGAAAATCCTGAGGTATGCAACGCGATAGGTGCTCACCACGATGAAATAGAAATGACCAGTCTTATTTCGCCAATCGTTCAGGTATGTGATGCGATTTCGGGAGCGAGACCAGGTGCAAGACGCGAGGTGGTGGAGTCTTATTTGAAACGATTGAAGGATTTGGAGGCACTTGCGATGTCGTATCCTGGTGTGGAGAAGAGTTATGCCATTCAAGCGGGTAGAGAACTTAGGGTTATAGTGGAAAGCGATAAAGTTTCGGATAAACAAACCGAAGCTCTTTCATATGACTTGACGAAAAGGATACAGACAGAGATGACCTATCCTGGGCAGGTGAGGGTGACGGTAATACGTGAGACCAGAGCTGTGAACATAGCTAAATAACAGTTTATATATCAATAAAAAAGCCGCTCCATGAGACATGGAGCGGCTTTTTAGTTTAATGGTGGTATAATGTTTTAATATTTTTGTTCTGGCGTTATAGCAATTGGTTCTGGCGTGACAGCAATTGGTTCTGACCTGATAGCAATTGGTTCTGGCGTGACAACAATTGGTTCTGACCTGACAGCAATTGGTTCTGGCGTGATAGCAATTGGTTCTGACTAGACAACAATCGTATCTGACCAGTAAGTTCTGGACTTTGCATGTCAGTTCTGGAAAAGTGGGGGAGGATTGGAAAATAATTGACCTATAGAGAAAATAAAAAATAGTGTGGAACGGTGTGGTATGATTGAACAAATGGTGATTGATGCTCGATTATCTCGTTGATAGCATGGGTTTCGGGAATAAATATTGTGGCATGGGCTGATATGAACGGATAGTAGGGTTGGCGAAAAATGAATTGTTAATAACTATATTTTTAATATGTAGGTTATTATTTGTGGCATTGAATTATTAAATACACTTTTGCGGCTCATAAATAATTAAAAACATGACAGACAAACAATTAAACATATTAAGAATGGTAGTGGTAGAAACGGGATTATTGGATACTACTACAAATTTTGCGATTTGGAATGGGAACACTTATGTGGTGGCAGCCAAAGCGGCGGTAAAATCGATTTTTGACCAGATTATGGCTGATGCAGGCATAACGGAAGCGGACTTGCATGGTGACACGGTGAACAAGGAGCTCTTGTGGGATGACACTGTGAAGCTGGGCGTACACATGAATTTGGGGGTGAAGGCTTGGGCAGAGAATAAAACGGTTCCTGATTTGGTATTGGCGGGAATGATGCATTACAGCAAGACTGACATGAAACATTGCACCATTCAGGAATCTTTGATCAGCTTGAATTTCATATCGGGGAAGGTTGGGTTGATACCTATTTTGGACTTGCCGAACGTGAACATCACTGCGCTACATATTACGGAGTTTACGACCAAGATAGGTACTTTGACTGCTGCTGCCCCTCAATTCAGGATAGCGCAGGTGGGACAGAGTGCTGCGACGGGTGACATAGCGACCTTGTTTCCGATGCTGCGAGCGGCATTGAAGAAACAGGATACGCTGATACATACCTACAGGCTTGGGCATAAGGTTTTTGTGGAGAGTTATG
>CAIWCG010000191.1 GCA_903911135.1 uncultured Bacteroidota bacterium | reverse complement strand
GTGTCGGTATTGGGGATGCAGCGGCTACAGCGGATAGCGGGACGTAGTTGGGACGAGTGGAGGATATCGGCTTCAAGAAATTATCATTTACAAATTATAATGGATGAATGGGGTGTGTATTGAAAAATATTCTGCATTTTTGCAGTCGGAAACAATAATGATTAAGGAATGAAAGCATCGGAAAGAATATATTTAACTTTTAAGGCGTGGTTGGTGGCTTGTGTGCTGTTTTCGGCGGCGTATGGGCAGGATGGTGGCGACAAATGCAGCAAATCGCAAAACAAAAAGGCGGTGAAACTGCTGGAGGATGCGAAACATCAGGCTCGGTCGGGGGCCAGCTTCGTGACCATAAAAGCTACTGTGGACAAGGTGCTGGAGGAGGATGCGGATTATGTAGATGCGTATCTTTTTCTGGGCGACATTGCCTTCGCCAAGCAGAAATGGAAGGATATGGCGGCGAACTATACCAAAGTGGCGATGGAATGCCCTGATAAGGATGCAAGGTCGTGGTATTATTTGGGGAAATATCATTACGACAACCAGCATTATGATGATGCAGCGAAGTATTTGAAGGGATTTCTGAAGTTTGAGAAGAAACAGAATGCACCGGATACGTCGTTGGACAAAATGTTTACCGATGCCGAAGGAATAGTGAGCTCGGCGGAGTTCTTTGCCAATGCCAAGAAGAATCCGGTTCCATTTGACCCGAAGCCGATACCGAACGTCTGCACCAATGATGATGAATATTTGCCTTTGCTTTCGCCTGATAACGACTTTCTGTATTACATCCGCAAATCGAAGAAGCAGAAGTTGGGAGATATCATGGCTACCGATGTGGAAGAATTTACCATAAGCAAAAAGCAAGGGGATGGTTTCGATAAGGGCGATCCCATGCCGAGGCCTTTCAATGCATATAACAATCAGGGAGCAGCCACCATCTCGATAGACAACAAACACATGATACTGACCATCTGCAAACCGGAGAAACACAGGGTGGGTGGCGTGATGCAGACGAACATCAACTGTGATTTGTATTACACCGACTTCGATAATGGCAAGTGGTCGGATATAACCAACCTCGGTTCGACGGTGAATGACAGCATTCAGTGGGATTCTCAACCCACCATGTCTCCGGATGGCAACACTTTGTATTTTTCGAGTGCCAGAAACGAAGCAACAGGTCTGGATATCTATAAATCGGTGAAGGGAACGAATGGAAAGTGGGGCAAGCCGGTGGCATTAGGTGCGAATATCAATACAAGAGGCAACGAGAAGTCTCCATTCTTGCATCCTGACGGAAAAACCTTGTACTTCTCGTCAGATGGATGGCCTGGCATGGGTGGTTTCGATATCTTTTATTCAAAAATGGATGATAATGGCAAGTGGGGTCCTGCCAGGAACATTGGATTTCCAATCAACTCGGAGAATGATGACTTGGGTTTCTTCGTAAGCACCGATGGCAAGACGGGTTACTTCGCCTCAAACAAATTAAAAGGGAAGGGTGGCTATGATATCTACTACTTTCCTCTGTATGAGGGTGCTCAACCGGAAAAAGTCTTGTTCCTGAAGGGGGATTTGAAGGATGAAGGCACGGATGGGGCCGTGAATGCGAAGATAGAACTGAAAGATGTGGTGACAAAGCAGGTATATAACGTTCCGGTGGACACGGTAACGGGGAAATATGCCGGGGTGGTGAACTTTAAGCATGACGTCATCATGACTGTGAAGAAGAAGGACTACGGATTTACATCGACCTACATAGCAAAGGATGACCCGATCTATGATAAGCCTGCTACGGTGGACGTAAGCATCAAGGAGGTGGAGGTGGGGAAGCAATTCAAGCTGAATGACATCAACTATTCGACGAATTCGGCGGACATGACGGAGAATTCGAAGCTGGTGATCGATGAATTTGTGGAATATCTGAAGGAAAACCCTGATTTGAAGATAGAAATACGTGGGCATACGGATAATGTGGGCAGCACGTCGGGAAATATGGCCTTATCGACGGATAGGGCGTTCACTGTGAGGCAGTATATTCAGGAGAAGGGGATAGATGGTGGGCGATTGTCGCACAAAGGATATGGATCGTCGATGCCGGTGGCTGGCAATGACTCTGATGAGGGCAGGGCCAGGAACAGAAGGACGGAGTTTGTGATCATTGCGCGGTAACAATCGGGACATTTAGGGGGAAGAACAATTATTGGTGGTACCTTTGGGAGTAATATCTTCAGGTGCAAGAACTATTTCTTTGTTTAGCAGGTCGATTTCCTTGGGTAGCAGGTCAATTTCCTTGGGTTGCAAGTCGATTTCTTTGGGTCGCAGGTCAATTTCCTTGGGTTGCAAGTCGATTTCTTTGGGTCGCAGGTCAATTTCCTTGGGTTGCAAGTCGATTTCTTTGGGTCGTAAGTTGATTTCTTTGGGTTGCAAGTCGATTTCCTTGGGTCGCAGGTCGATTTCCAAGGGTTGAAAGTCGATTTCTTTGGGTCGCAGGTCAATTTCCTTGGGTTGCAAGTCGATTTCCTCGGTTTTTTTAACATTTCATAAGGTAAAGTGTTAAAATTAGTATATCGGAAACTACCCTATTTTAAATCATCAAAAATAGACTACCACCATGGGAACTATTTATTAGTATTAATTGTATTTTTGCCCTGATAAAAAACTTGGCTATATCAATTGAATTGATGGAATTAAAAAAATGACTTTCAAGATACCATTCTATACCGTGAAAAAAGGGCTTATATCTCAAGTTGTTCATTCATTTATTTGCTTTTTAATTATTATTTCTCTGTCGAGTAATGTTTTTGGACAGCAATGGTCGGTGGAGGTGATGGGTGGCGTGGGGCCTACATTCGTGACAAATGCGAGAACACCTGCCAATTTAAATTCTTTAAGCACGAGCATGACTGTAGGGGAGTGTTTTGGAATTGGCTTTTCGGACAGTTTATCGCAAGGATTGAAATTGGGTTTTGGATTTCTTTATGCCATTCATAATGAGAGTTATTATGGCCAAACGGCAAATGGTGATTTATTCAAAGCCAAAATAAAATTGCATTTTCTTGACATTCCTTTGCTGTTGCGGATGGGGAAACCCTTGGGGCCTTTTTTTGAAATCGGGCCGCAATTATCCATATTATTGGGTGCCAACGAGGATGCGAGCATCAATGGCGTTTCGGTGGAATCGAACAAGGATTTTTCGGGTGATTATAGCAACCTGAACCTGATGGCGGTGGCTGGTTTTGGGGCGAATGTTCCGGTGAGAAAGAATGTTTCGTTTAACCTTGGGTTTCGGTTGGGTTATGGCTTGACTGATTTGACTAATGAATCTGTGGGTGGGACTAATCATAGTTTACCATCTTTTATTGCAAACAGTGGCAAATATTCTGCTACGAACAGGATTTATATTAACTTGCTGGGTGCATTGATCTTTGCGATTCCATAGGGGATAAATTCGTTGTGGAATTTTGTATTTATTTTACCGTATTATTTGGTGGGGGTGGAGGTTTGTGGGGTGGTGATGGTGGGGTTTGGATGGTAAATGCTGACCAATGGGGGGCTTTCTCGCAAAGGGCGCAGAGGGTTTCGCAAAGTGGGCAAAGATTTCCCTAATTTCTTTTCTTTAGAAGAAAAGAAACAAAAGAATCGCAAGAAATCTTTTTGCTAAAATATTATGTGACAAAAGGTGGAGACGGATTAAAAATCCGTAGTGAATAGGCACAGGATTACAAATTCTGCGCAGTGGGGTGTTATGGTGAAGGATTGCAAATCCTTCACAGTGGAGACGGATTAAAAATCCGTAGTGAATAGGCACAGGATTACAAATCCTGCGCAGCGGGGTATTCTTCACAGCGTGTTTGCTAATACTTCAGAATGTGTAAGGTTTGCTTAATGAAGGTTGCGGCGAAAAGGCGTAGCCTTTTCGCCGTAGCCAGGTATTGTATTGGAAGCTGTTTCGAGGCAACCTGCCGTCATATCTAGCCCCGATAGTAGCGGCAGCCCGCTGCTTTGTGTCGGTATTGGGGATGCAGCGGCTACAGCGGATAGCGGGTAGTGGATGGGACGAGTGGAGGATGTAGGCTCCTTATAGAAATTATAAATGATGAATTATAGATTATCAATGGTGGAATGGGTTTTGTTGTTGGGATTTTTGTGGTGGTGGATGGGGGTATTTTTGGGGTGATGGCCACGGAGATGGGTGTGAATCAGGGTGTTGGTTTGGAGTTTGATTCGAAGGCGAGGACGATGTAGAGGTAGATGCATCGGGCGTATCGAAATGTGAGGGGGATGAGTGCGAGGAGGATGATGGCGTTGGTGATGATGAACTGCCAGGTGAGCCAGCCCCAGATGAGGTACATGATGAGGAAGGTGATGAGTGAAATGCCTACGGAGATGGCGTAACTGACGTACATGGCTCCCCAATAGAAGCCTGGTTCGGGATTGAATTCGAGGCTGCAGACGGGGCATTTTTCGGGCATCTTGGAGATGGTTTTGAGGTTGTAGAAATTGGGATTGGAGAAGAGTTTTCCTTCCCTGCATTTTGGGCATCGGAGGGTGAGAATGGAGTATGTGAGGGAGGGTTTTTGGGCCATTTTGCTAACGTTTTATCGGGGCGAAGTTAGCAAAATGGCCGGGGTTTGGGTGTATTGAGTGATGGCTCAGTTGAGGATGATTTTCTTTTGTAGGGTGGTTTGTGATTTGGTGATGGTGAGGAGGTATATTCCGCGTGCAATGGGGTTGAGGTTTATGGTGTTGGTATTGATGCCTGTGGTTGCCTTTGCGTGGGTGGAATAAATGGTTCTTCCGAGGACGTCGGAGAGGGTGATGCTGTAGGTGGACTGATCGGTGGAACGGAAGGTGACGGTGAGGTTGTCGTTGGCGGGATTTGGGTAGGCGTTGAAGTCGATGATGGTGGTGTTTTGGATCACTGGAATGCCTGTGCATGGGGAGAGGTAGATGATGTGTGTGGAGGTGTTTTGACATCCGTGTGTGTCGGTGTATGTGTAGGTGATGGTGTCGTGGCCTGTTGTTAGGGTGGATGGATTGAAGGTATTGGCGATGACTCCATGTCCGGAGAAGGTACCGCCAGCAGGGGTTCCGGTCATGGTTCTGGTAGAGCCGTTAAGACAGATGGTGTCGGGAAGGCCAGTGAAGGAGACTGTTGGGGCGGCATAAACGGTGATGACTTTTTTGTATGTATTGGAGCATCCGTTGGTGTCGGCAAAGGTGTAGCTGATGGTGTCGTTTCCGGTGATGGCGGTAGGGTTTAGGATGTTATTGGATATGATTCCGATTCCTGTAAATGTTCCTCCCGTTGGGGTTCCTGAAAGGGTGATGTTGGCGGCATTTGAACAAGTGGAATCGGGCAAGCCAGTGAAGGTAACGGCAGGCTGGGGTTTGATGAGGACCGTGACGGCTTGGGTATCGGTGCATCCGTTGGCGGAAAGGATGAAGGAATAGTTCACTGTGACAGTGCTTGTGGTGGTGTTTATCAATGTCTCACTGATGGGAGTGGTTTGTGGGGTGGTGATGGCTGGATTGCTGATGCCTGAAACGGCGGCTCTTGTCCAGGAATATGTTGCGTTATTGTAGGTGGTGGGGGTATAATTGAAAGGTGTATTTGAACAGACTGCATTGGGTGTTAGGGTGCTGCTCAACATGGGGAATGGGATGAATTGTATGGGATCGGAGGCGATGCCATTGGCAGTGACAACCAATGTATAGATGGCGTGTGGAAGGTTTGCAGGAATGGTGAACTGTGTGGTATCGGGGAGGTTTGCTGTCTGAACTCCTGTACGGTTCCAATTAAAGGTTCGGGCATAGTAAACATGATTTAGGGTGTCTTTGAGGCGAATGATTGGATAGTTGGTTGTGTTTTGCCAATCATCGCCATAACATGCTCCTTCGCTGATGCCGTTGAACAAGGTTCCGGTGATGGAGAAGTCTGTACAACTTGTTTGGGTGACGTTGGCAATGGTGGGCTTTCCGGCTGCAAGTGGCGAACCGCTCGGGGTATATACATAGTATTGTGTGGAATATTGAGTGGAATACAGGATGTTTCCATCGGGTAGGTCAAGCATGTTTGCGACATAGGTGGACATGTTTGCGGAAGAACCACCGAAAGGAGTATTGATAATATTATAGGTATTGGTGATATAATCGAATTCATAAAAGAAAGTAGGAGCAGGAAAATGGTCGCTACTGGTTGGTATCGGCGAAGCGGCAAAAAGTATCTTGCCGTTGACCATCATGGCACCTGGAGCATCGGGAGTACCTAGGCCATTGGGCAATGAAGGGCCTGCAGCCCAAGTGCCAGGGGAGTTGTTTCCTGAAGGTGTATAATAAGCCGTATAACCTAAAGCACCGATGAAAAAAGCTTTGCCGTTTGGTAAAAGAAATGCCCCACCAGTTTCGCTGCCATAAGGGTCGTATAACATGACTGGAACTTGCGCATCAACGATCCATTGGTTTAGGGAAGGGATGTATCGCTCTGAATTTAGGGTACTCATATCAACAAAAAGAATGCTGTTGTCAGGAAGCTTTACCCATGCCGACTCGTCAACAGTTCCGAGGGTGGACGGACCTGCAGCATAGGTGTTTGTAATAGGATCCCAGATGAAGCAAAAATTATCCCATTCGCATGCTTGAAGCACTTTGCCATCGGGAAGAATGGCTGAGTTGGCATCAACATAATTATGACCGGTGCTGGGGGTAAGCGTCCAGGTATTTGTCAAAGGATTGTAGAACTCCCCTGCTCCATTGCCTGTACCATATTCACCCCCTGCAACATAAACCCTTCCATCGCGGAGGACTTCAGAAGAAAAATAAAGACGGGTGTTGATGCTTGGAGCCAGAGTGGTCCAGGTGCCGTTGACATAACTTCCGTTGATATCGGGAGTCAATTTATCCCAAAGATTTCCATATCCATCGGAGCCACCAGACTGTGTTTTACACATTACAGTTCCATCTGACAGCAACAGCATGACCCCTTCGTTGTTATTAGGAGAAGCATGAACGAGAGGAGTCCAGTATCCTTGGTCAGCAATGGTTTGATTGCCGATGGGACAAGAAACCGTTGGCGATTGAGTGCCCATGGTGCCGGTGCCGACCATTTGTGTGATGCAGCCCGACAAAAGGTCGTTTACGGTAGCATTATTAGTGATGTCGTAAGTAACCCAGAAGTAGTTGATACCTTCGGCTAAGGTTACGGAACCGGTGACAGTATAAGGACCATTTGGATTTGCAACGGAAACACCGAATTGTGTGGTGGTGGAAAACACATTGTTGATGCCGGTATAATAAACCTTGGCGTTGGCAACATCGTGGGCCGAATTGGTACAACCTGTAGTGTTCAAATTGATGCTGGTGAGGTTAAAGGGATTCTGGTTTCCTAAGGTGACAATCTTAAGTTGCAGGATTTGATTGCCTATTGAATTCAACCCATCTCCTTGTCCATTGTTTATAAAAGCAGTGGTACTTGATACATAAGACATTGGCACCGGAGCAGGTGGAGTCCAGGTGTAAGTTAATCCTAATGCCGGAACATTAGTGGAAGACATGTTGCAAACATCACTTATGGCAGTTCCGAGAGCGGAAGTTGCCCAAGTATTGATTCCGTTTGTAATCTTACGAATGTTATGGTCGCTGGTATCAGATCCTACCAGGCCTACATTACCTGATTCTGTGCTTACATCAGAACAAGTGTTGGCTCCCATAGCGGTTACATCCGCGTTGGCACCCCAAATTACCTGTATCGTATTGCTTGTTTCATTGAGGACAATCTGAAAGTTCCAGCTATTAGCATCCGTATTGGCATAATGATTCACATTCGACCACTGCACCACGAATTGTCTGTTTGGAGTAGTGCCCAGCACCAAATAAGAAACCACCGATGTGCCCGCACCAGGAACCAGGTCGGTGCCATAAGCGGCTATCGAATTCGGAGGACAGGTTTGCACGCCACAGTAAAGATGGATATTGGTAGGAACAGCGCCCATGGTGATGTAACCGTTCGAAGCCACCGCCAACGAAGTGAAAGCATTGCCGTTATAGGTAAAAGTGAAGGGGATGGTAAGCAAAGCCGACACCTCATCATCCCAAGCTCCCGAGAAAAGCGTGTTTCCCACTATGGCGGTATAGTTTCCCGAACTGCTGGCGAAGGTATAATTGGCCACGGCAGCCTTGGATTGGTTGTTCATTGAGAAATTCAGCAGCAATAGGGCCGTAAAGAAAAATGCAATGGTTTTAATTTGGTTTGTCATGATTTAAAAGTATTGGTTTATTAGTTATTTGCTAGTTTGCGATAACAAAATTACAAAACATAATCCGTTCCACCAAACATGCGGAGCATAAATTCTTCGAAGGCAACGATTTCCTTCAACCTTTTTATTAATTATAAAAGGAGCCTATGTTCGCTTCTCGTCCCATCTACGTCCCGCTATCCGCTGTAGCCGCTGCATTCCCATTTCCGACACCAAGCAGCGGGCTGCCGCTACTATCGGGGCTATGCATTGACGGCAGG
>CAIWCG010000190.1 GCA_903911135.1 uncultured Bacteroidota bacterium | reverse complement strand
GTATTGCCCCACCAACTGCCTTTCGATGACAGAGGAATACGAGCTCTCTGCCTTTGATCGCCACAGCCTCAATTTCGACAACGTCGCCCTAGGACGCCTGCCGACCGTTTCCCACCACCATACGACCGTATCATGTCACCATACGACCGTATGACCACGCCATACAACTGTATGACCACGCCATACAACTGTATGACCAAGCCATACAACTGTATGACCACGCCATACAACTGTATGACCACGCCATACAACCGTATGACCACGCCATACAACTGTATGACCACGCCATACAACCGTATGACCACGCCATACAACCGTATGACCACGCCATACAACTGTATGACCAAGCCATACGGTTATGGATTTGGCCTACTCCATCGAGTGGTTAAGCTGTATAATATATTGATATAATACTTGTTATGGGCAATTCGGGGTTCCTTTTGGTTAGCCGAGGCGGTATGACGCAGCACTTGGGCGAGGGAGTGGAGTGGCGCCGAAGGCGGTTCTTTGCCGCCTTTTTCTTGCGTTTGTTGGTGGCGGCAAAAACGGAGCGTTAGCGACCCACGGAACACCCCGACCCCTTTTAGCTGCCTTTTTTCCTTGGCAGCTAAAAGGGGGCGCCCCCAAAAGAAAATTATAAATGGGGATGTAGGAGGAAAGGCTTGTTAGTATTTCAGCCAGCGGGCTATTTCGCGGTAATTGACTTTTTTGCCATACATCAAGATGCCTACACGATAGATTTTTGCCGCCAGCCATGTTGCTGCCAAAAACCCGAGGATGAGCAAGCCCATGGAGGTGGCTATTTGCCATGCCGGAACGCCGCCAAAAGGCAATCGCATCATCATGCAGATGGGCGAAGTGAGCGGAAATAAGGAGAAAAAGACTGCCGTGGTGCCATTCGGATTCAAGACGATGGATGAGGAAACAACCATGGAAAGGACGAGCGGTAGGCTGACTGGAAACATGAATTGCTGCTTGTCGGCTTCGCTGTCTATGGCTGACCCGATGGCGGCAAAGAGTGCTGCATAGAGCAGATATCCGCCCAAGAAATAGAACAGAAAACACCCGATAATGAGTTTGACGGGCAGATTTTCTATCGCTGCTGTGATGTCTTCGGCCATCTGGCTTCCGTTGTCTTCTTCCACCACTGCACCGTTGGCTTGCTGGAGGGCTTTCATCCGTTGCTTCATCACGCTTTCAGAACTTATGCGGTCCATCTTTTGCCTGCTAGTAATGGTGCTTACGCCGAAATATATTCCGAAGGTGAGGATGATCCACAAGAGGAACTGCAGCAACCCTACTAGTGAGATGCCGATGATTTTTCCCATCATCAACTGAAACGGTTTGACGGAGGAGATGATGACTTCGATGATGCGGTTGGTTTTTTCTTCAATGACTCCCGTCATCACCTGAACTCCATATAGAAAGATGAAGAAGTAGATGATGATGCCGCTGATATATCCCACTCCAGTGGTGACGCCTGCATTGGTTTTTTCGCCACCTATGCTTTCCGTTTTGATGTCGAGTTTTCCCTTTATGTCGGCCAGCATCTTGGGGTCGCAGCCAGCCAGTTCCTCCAATTTGCCAGCTACGGTATTTTGAACGGTCATCATCACCTTCATGCTTGGTTGGCTTTGCCCATGAAGTATGGTGAGAACAGGCAAATTGGTGCTTGCATGTTGTTGTATCAGCAGTATTCCGAAATAATCCTCCTCCTTGAATTTCCTTTTGGCCTCATCTATGGTTCTGTTGGTAACGGTAAACTGCAGCAAGGAATCGTAAGGAAACTTTTTGCCATAGACACCGGTTTCATCCACCACTTCTATCTTCACCGCCTTGTCGCCGC
Source organism: uncultured Bacteroidota bacterium (assembly GCA_903911135.1). Taxonomy (GTDB): domain Bacteria; phylum Bacteroidota; class Bacteroidia; order AKYH767-A; family JABDAW01; genus JABDAW01. The sequence continues at coordinate 3,534 of CAIWCG010000190.1, read as the reverse complement.
TATTGGCCAATAGGATGGGAAGAATGAAAATGGAACCCATCAGCAATGGGCCGATGATGGTCATGATGATGAAAGTTTTCTTCTTGACTCTTGTCAGAAATTCACGTTGTATTATCAGTTGTATCTTGTTCATTGTGATTATTGTTTTATAGTTTGACCATTGCCTTTTGTTTCGCCTTCGCTTACTTTCATGATGAAAATATCTTCCATGCTTGGAATCACCTCTACGAATGAATGAATCTTGACATGTGGCAGCAATGAACCCAACAGGTCATTGGCAGTGTTTCCATTCAATAGTTTTACTCGGGCTTTCATCAGTCCATCCTCTTCCTTCGAATCATGAAGTTCGTAGCCAGCCCAAAGCGCGTTGGCGAAACCAATGGACAATCCTTCATAAACGATTTCATAGGTATCCGACTTGAATTCCTTGCGAATATCCTTGACGGAACCATCCAAAATCTTCTTCGACTTGTTGATGAGTGCTATATGGGTGCACAGTGCTTCCACCGATTCCATGCGATGAGTGGAAAGGATAATGGTGGAGCCCTTGGCTTTAAGTTCAAGCATCTCATCACGAATCAAGATGGCATTTATGGGGTCGAAACCACTGAAGGGCTCATCCATGATCAATAATTTGGGTTCATGAATGACGGTAACGATGAACTGAATCTTTTGCTGCATCCCTTTGCTCAATTCCTCCACTTTCTTTTTCCACCACGACTGCAATTCGAACTTCTCGAACCAATATTTCAATCGCTTGGTAGCTTCCTGACGGCTCAATCCTTTCAGTTGGGCAAGGTAAAGAGCCTGCTCACCCACTTCCATCTTCTTATAAAGACCACGTTCTTCGGGCATATAACCAATCATTTCGGTATGCTTGGGCTCCAACATCTGTCCATTGAAAATAATTCGTCCTTTATCAGGAGCAGTTATCTGGTTGATGATTCTGATCAAGGAAGTTTTTCCTGCTCCGTTCGGTCCCAGCAAGCCAAAGACGCTTTTCTCTGGTATATCCATACTTACATCATCCAATGCGGTATGAGCAGCGTAGTTTTTTGTTATGTTCTCTATGTTGAGGATATTCATTTATGATGATTTATAGGTTATAAAATGCTTATTATTGAATGCAAATAAACAAAAAGGAATATGAAAAAAGAAATAATTGCCACAGAGAAAATATAATTTGACTAATTTTGGCGGATGAACAACAACAATCTGTTTCATTGCATATAAATCAGGAATCATTAAAATGGAACCAAAAGAATTCGGCATCACCACTTTGGAAGAATTGCCAATCAGGGCAAAGGAGCTATTGGAAACCTATAAGGACTATCGGGTTTTTGCATTTTATGGAGAGATGGGTGCCGGAAAGACCACTTTCATCAAGGAATTGTGCAAACTCCTGAACGTAACGGACCAAGTTAATAGCCCTACCTTCTCCATCATCAACGAATATGCCACTAAGGACGGCGACTTGATTTACCATGCCGACCTTTACCGCCTCAAGGACGAAGAGGAGGCTTTCAACATCGGTTTTATGGATTATTTAAGCAGTGGAAACTACTGTTTCATTGAGTGGGCAGAAAAAATTGAGAACCTTTTGCCCTCAAATTCAGTAAAAACCGTTTTCGCCATTGAAAATAATAAAAGAATTATTCGAATACATATTTAATACATGGAAAGATCTAAATCCGGCATGAAAGAAATTGCCAAGGCGGGCATGATGATGCCGCAGGAAAGTTTGCTGGAGGTTCAAAAAAGAAATAATTCACTCTACATCGGTATCCCCAAGGAAACTTCTTTTCAGGAAAACCGGATTTCATTGGTTCCGGGTTCCGTTGGGCTGTTGGTAAACAATGGCCATGAGGTGGTTCTTGAATCGGGTGCAGGAACCTGTGCCAATTTCTCTGACGCTGAATATAGCGAAGCCGGTGCCAGGATTGCCTACAGTCCCGAGGAGGTTTTTACTGCCGACATCATACTTAAAGTGGCCCCTCCATGCGAAAAGGAAATGGAATATCTCAAGCATAATCAAAGCCTCCTATCCATTTTGCAGCTCAATACGCAAACCGACAAGTTCTTCAAGCAGCTTTGCAGCAAGAAGGTTACGGCCATTGCCTTCGATTATCTGAAAGACCGCAGCGGAATGTATCCCATCATCCAGTCGATGAGCGAAATAGCCGGTAGTGCTTCCTTGCTTATTGCTGCCGAATATCTTAGCAATGTAAACAATGGAAGAGGCGAGATGCTGGGAGGAATTTCGGGCATTGCCCCTACCGAAGTGGTCATTATTGGTGCCGGAACGGTTGGTGAATTTGCTGCCCGAACCGCCATTGGCTTGGGTGCCGAAGTGAAGGTGTTCGACAATTCCTTATATAAGCTCCGTAGGTTGCAGAATCATCTCGGCACTCGGCTTTATACTTCCATCATTGTGCCTGACACGCTCTCGAAGGCATTGATGACAGCCGATGTGGCTATCGGGGCTTTGGGTCCCATCGAAGGCCGTTCGCCTGTGGTGGTGACGGACGAAATGGTTCATAAAATGCGTAGCGGAGCGGTCATTGTGGATGTCAGCATTGATGTAGGCGGATGTTTCGAAACCTCTGTCGTCACCAATCATACCCAGCCTACCTTCACCAAATATGGCGTCATCCATTATTGCGTACCAAATATAGCCTCTCGGGTAGCCCGAACGGCCTCTTATGCCTTGAGCAATGTCTTCACGCCCTTGCTGCTGAACATGGCAGAGGCAGGCGGATTGGAGCAATGCATCTGGGATGATGCCGGTCTTCGCCATGGCGTATATCTCTATCGTGGGGCTGCCACCAACAAGCATATTGCCGAAAAATTCAAGCTCCCCTTCAAGGATATCGACCTGCTTAGGGCAGCCAGAATTTAAACTCCTTACACTACAAAGCATTTTAATGGTTCTATGATAGCTCACGAAAGTGAAGCAATTATGGAACCATTATCATTTATGAATATCTTGAATATTCATAAATGAAAACTGTTTAATATGGGTAAGATTAAAATAATTGGAGCCATTAAGCCCATTTTTAATGGCTGACAAGCTAAAACCAAAACTATTATATCCGATTGGCCTTTTTAAGTCATTAAAGACCAAACTATTATATCCGATTGACCTTTTTAAGCTAAAAGATCCAAAACTATTATATCCGATTGACCTTTTTAAGCCATCAAAGACCAAACTATTATATCCGATTGACCTTTTTAAACCTAAAAATCCAAAACTATTATATCCGATTGGCCTTTTTAAGGTTTTGGATGGTTTCTACTGGCAGCGAGGATGGATTTGGGATAATTTATCCTCACCATCCCCAAAAAAGCATACTATATATATAGGTATGTTTTTTTGGGTTGAGTTTTTAATGATTGATTATTTATAATGCTGATGAAAGCTGTTTCGAGCAACCTGCCGTCAAAGCATAGCCCCGATAGTAGCGGCAGCCCGCTGCCTTGTGTCGGAAATGAGGATGCAGCGGCTACAGCGGATAGCGGGACGTAGCTGGGACG
>CAIWCG010000189.1 GCA_903911135.1 uncultured Bacteroidota bacterium | reverse complement strand
CTATGGTCGACTAAAAGATTTTCCAAAAGCAATTGAGTCTTTCAACAAAGCTTTAGCACTTGATTCCACTGATGCAAAAAGCATGTATTATCTTGGGGTCACCTATGGAAATATGGGAGACAAGGAAAAGGCTGAATTTTATATTGACAAATCATCAAAACTTAAGAATAAAACAAAATAATATCAGGAAATTACTTATGAATAAAAAAACAAAAGCAGCATCTACATCAAAGAAGCAGACTGCACTGTTTTATCAACAGAAAAAAACAAAGACAGGCTGGTATTTTAATATCTTGGGATTAGGAATTGTGATGCTCCTTGGGATTATTATTTATTCCAACTCATTTAACTGCACATTTAATTTTGATGACACGCCGAATATTGTACAAAATACTAAAATTTTGAATTTGGATTTAAGTTCTTTATGGCATTATAGCTCCAACCGTTTTATTCCTTACCTTACCTTTGCCATCAATTATCATTTTGGCAAGCTCGATGTTTGGGGTTACCATCTGGTAAATCTTATTATCCATCTCATCAATTCTTGTTTGGTATGGTGGCTTACTCTTTTGATTTTTTCATCGCCGAACATGAAGAGCAATCCTATCAGCAAAAATAAAAACTATCTTGCATTTTTTGTCGCATTATTGTTTGTTTCTCACCCTTTGGCAACACAATCCGTTACCTATATTGTTCAGCGGTTGGCTTCCTTGGTTGCGCTGTTTTACTTACTTTCTGTTGCATTGTATATGAGTGCACGGTTAATGGATAAAGACAATAAATCCAAATATGTATTGTTTGCCGGTTCAATGATTGTCGGAATACTTGCATTGATTTCCAAAGAGAATTCCTATACGCTGCCATTTGCCATTATGATGATAGAGATTTTCTTTTTTCAAACCAAGAGCATTAAAATAAACTTTAAGGATTATCGTGTTATTTTAATTTTTGTAGGATTGATTTGCTTTGTGGTATTTGTCCTTTTTAAGGTTTCTTCAGGTATTTTAAAACCGATTCCTCCTGATTGGGGTAATGATTTTAAAACTATAACCTCTTTTAATTATTTACTTACTCAATTCAATGTCATTATAAAATATATCCAATTATTATTTGTGCCGATCAATCAGAATCTGGATTATGATTTTTCAATCTCAAACAACTTTTTTGAAATAAAAACTTTACTGTGTTTTGTTTTACTTTTATCTTTGTTAGTGCTAGCAATATTTCTTTTTAATAAGAATAAAATCATATCCTTCGGCATACTGTGGTTTTTTCTTGCCTTAGTTGTTGAATCAAGTGTCATACCTATAAGCGATGTTATTTTTGAGCACCGAACATATCTTCCATCATTTGGTTTTTTCCTTACTCTTAGCACGTTACTTTATGGCTTTCAACAGCGACAAAACTATAAAAATCTTGTATTTACAATCTTTGGTCTTATAGTTATAACTAATTCTTATTTTACTTATAACAGAAATAAAGTATGGGAAAACGAAATCACCATTTGGAGCGATGCTATTTCAAAATCACCAAGTAAAGCCAGACCCTATTATAATCGGGGTGTATTTTTGGATAATAATAAAAAATATCCAGAAGCTCTTCAAGATTATAACAAAGCTATTGACTTGCAACCAAATTATGCCGAAGCGCATTGCAATCGAGGAAATTTATTAACACATGAAAACAGATTTGATGAAGCCATAAAAGATTTAAATAAAGCGATTGAAGTTTTTCCAAAATATCCAGAGGCTTATAACAACAGAGGTAATTTAAATGCTAAGTTGAATAAAAATAAAGAAGCATTATATGATTATAATAAGGCCATTGGGCTGAATCCAAAGTGTTTTGAAGCATATAGCAATAGGGGACAGATATTTGAACATGATAATAAAATTGATGAAGCAATAAATGATTTTAACATGTCTATAAAACTTAATCCTAATTATCCATTTGCATATATGAACCGCGGATGTCTTTACAATAACCAAAAGAAACATCAAGATGCACTTGCTGATTTTAATAAAGCCATTGAACTCAATAAGGACTTTGCTGATGCATACTTTAACCGTGGAATTGTTGAGATGAACATGGGTAATAAAGATAATTCCTGCTTGGATTATAAAATGGCAAGTAAATTAGGCCATCAAAAAGCAGAGGAGTTTTATAATAAATACTGTAAATAAAACTCAGTTGGGATTATAGAAAATATACTTAAACTCCTTTGGTAACTACCCCATTATTTAACGTATAGGTTTCCTTGCTTTCAGGGCATATTGCGATACCTTTGTCATTGAAAGCTAGTTTATGTCCGAATTCGCTCATCCAGCCGATCTGTGACGCCGGATTGCCAAAGACCAAGGCATAATCAGGAACATTTTTCGTGATAACGGCTCCAGCTCCGATGAATGCATATTTACCTACGTTATGTCCACAAACGATGGTAGCATTGGCTCCTATGCTGGCCCCCCTGCCCACAATCGTTTTCAGGTATTGATCTCGCCTTACAATGGCACTTCTTGGGTTCTTGACATTGGTGAAAACCATGGATGGGCCCAAGAACACATCATCCATGCATACTACTCCAGTGTATATGGATACATTGTTTTGCACCTTCACGTTATTGCCTAAAATTACTCCTGGAGAGATGACCACATTTTGGCCTATGTTGCATTTCTCCCCAATGTTGCATCCTTCCATGATGTGTGAAAAATGCCAAATTTTGGTTCCTTTTCCAATGGTGCATCCATCATCTACATAGGATGATTCGTGCACAAAATATTCCTTGTTCTTGGTTTCCATAATTGATTTTTATTTTTTGAATTCTGGAAGGTTTTTAAAATAATCGTAAGTGATTCTTAAGCCTTCGGCACGGTCAACCTTCGGTTCCCAACCGAGAATGCTTTTTGCCCTGGTAATATCCGGTTTCCGTTGTTTGGGGTCGTCTGTTGGGAGCGGATGATACACTATCTTTTGATTCGTTCCAGTTAATTTGATGATTTCTTCGGCAAACTCCTTAATCGTGATTTCATTCGGGTTTCCAATGTTTACAGGATAAGCGTAATCGCACAGCAACAAACGATGGATTCCTTCCACCAAATCATCGACATAACAGAAGGAACGCGTTTGGCTGCCATCTCCAAAAACGGTAATGTCTTCTCCCCTCAATGCTTGCCCCATAAATGCTGGCAACGCCCTACCGTCATCCAATCGCATCCTTGGACCATAGGTATTGAAAATCCTGATGATGCGGGTCTGCAATCCATGAAAGTTATGATAGGCCATTGTTATGGCTTCCTGGAATCTTTTTGCTTCATCATAAACACCTCTTGGTCCAACAGGGTTGACATGTCCCCAATAGTCTTCATTTTGTGGATGAACTTCAGGATCTCCGTACACTTCCGAAGTGGAAGCAATCAGCATACGTGCGTTTTTCGACTTTGCCAACCCTAACAAATTATGGGTTCCAAGAGAACCTACCTTCAAGGTTTGAATCGGCATCTTCAAATAATCAATCGGGCTGGCCGGCGAGGCGAAATGCAGGATATAATCGAGTTGTCCCGGTACATGCACAAAACGCGATACATCGTGATGATAAAACTCAAATTCCTTTAAGGGAAAAAGATGTTCTATATTTTTGAGAGAACCGGTAACAAGGTTATCCATTCCGATGACATGATAACCCTCTTTGATAAACCTGTCGCTAAGATGGGAACCGAGGAATCCTGCGGCACCCGTTATTAAAATTCTTTTATTCATGATTCATAATTATTTGGCGACAATTTCTCGACCAATGCTGTTATAGTAAAATCCTAAATCCTTCATCTGCTGCAAGTCGTACAAATTACGACCATCGAATATCACCTTTTCCTTTAACAGCGATGTCATCTTGTCAAATTCAGGGGTTCGGAATACCGACCATTCGGTGGCTATCAAAAGCGCATCGGCATCTTTCAGTGCATCGTATTGGTTATCAGTGTAAGCTATCTTATCACCCCAAACATTCTTCACATTTTTCATCGCTTCAGGATCGAAAGCAGTAATGGATACGCCATCCTTCAGCAGTTCATCGATGATGTACAGTGCTGATGCTTCACGTATATCATCTGTATCGGGTTTGAAGGCCAATCCCCAAAGTGCAATCTTCTTTCCCTTCAGATTTCCATTGTAGTAATCGCGCATCTTATGAACGATTACGGTCTTTTGCATTTCATTTGCGTCAATGACGGATTGAAGAATCTTGAAATCATATTTATATTCTTCTGAAGTCTTTGCCAGTGCCTGAACGTCCTTAGGAAAGCAACTTCCTCCATATCCGATGCCCGCAAACAAAAACCGTTTTCCGATACGTTCGTCTGAACCTATTCCTTTGCGTATCGAATCCACATTGGCTCCTACCTTTTCGCATAAATTGGCAATCTCGTTCATGAAAGTGATCTTCATGGCCAAGAAAGAATTGGCTGCATATTTAGTTAATTCTGCACTGCGTTCATCCATAAAATATATTGGGTTTCCCTGGCGGACAAAAGGTGCATACAGCTCACTCATGACCTTGTTTGCTTTCTCTGAACTGCTGCCTATTACTACCCTGTCAGGCTTCATGAAATCATCTACTGCAAAGCCTTCGCGAAGAAATTCCGGGTTGGAAACAACCGCAAATTCTGTGCTTGCATTCTTTGAAACGGCATCTCTTACCTTTTCGGCAGTACCGACAGGAACGGTGCTTTTATTAACGATGATCTTATAATCCTTGATCAATTTCCCAAGTTCATTTGCCACACCAAGAACGAAAGAAAGATCGGCACTTCCATCTCCACCTGGAGGTGTGGGTAGCGCAAGAAAAATAATCTTTGCATCCTTTATCGCTTCTTCAAGATTGGTGGTGAAAGCCAAACGTCCCTGCTTGATATTCCTTTCGAACAACAAATCAAGATGCGGTTCATAAATGGGTATTACGCCATTACGCATCTTCTCCACCTTAGTGGCATCTATATCCACACAGATGACATGGTTGCCCATTTCAGCAAAACATGTTCCAGTCACTAAACCGACATAACCGGTACCCACAACTGCTATATTCATAATAATTTAATTTATTTAAGATAAAACTTTTGGCTGCACAAACTCCAGCACCGAATTCACTATGTATTCCATCTGCTCCTCTTCCATTTCGGTATGGATGGGAAGGGACAAAACTGTTCGGCAAAGTTCTTCGGTTATTGGGAAATCCCCATCCTTGTATCTTGGGTCCAAATAGGCCTTCTGGGTATGCAGAGGAAGCGGATAATAGATCATGGCCGGAATGCCTTTGTCAGCAAGATGCTTTCGAAGTTCATTGCGATCGCAAGCAAGAATCTGCAAGGTATATTGATGATAGACATGTGTTGAATAATTCGCAACATCAGGCACCACCAACGAAGAATATTGGCTGAAAATATTATCGTAATATGTTGCCACATGCTGTCTTGCCTTTGCATATTCGTTTAGATGTCTCAATTTGATGCGCAAGATGGCTGCCTGCATGCTGTCCAATCTGGAATTTACACCGATTTCATCATGATAATATTGAACGCTTTGCCCATGATTGGCAACCATTCTTAGCTTCTTCGCCAAATCATCATCATTGGTATAGATTGCTCCACCATCGCCATAGGCACCAAGATTCTTTGAAGGGAAAAACGAAGTGGTGCCGATGGTTCCCATGGTTCCAGCCTTCTTTACTGTGCCATCGGAAAAGGTGAATTCGCTGCCAATGGCTTGAGCCGTATCTTCGATGACGGCAAGATTATGTCTTTGTGCGATGTCCAGTATTTGTTCCATATCCACACATTGGCCAAAAAGATGAACTGGCACAATGGCCTTGGTCCGTTCGGTTATGGCAGCTTCTACAGCTCGAGGATTGATGGAAAAATTATCCTTATAAACATCCACCAACACCGGTTTCAATTTCAACAGACCAATTACTTCAGCAGTGGCTGCATAAGTGAAATCGGCGGTGATGACCTCATCGCCAGGCTGAAAATCCAAGGCCATCATCGCTATCTGCAAAGCATCGGTTCCATTAGCACAAGGAATGACATGCTTGACACCAAGATAGGTCTCCAATTCCTTCTGAAATTCCTTTACTTCAGGACCATTGATGAAGGCACAAGATTCCAAGACACCGGCTATGGCGGCATCCACCTCCTCCTTTATTTTCAAATACTGACCATGGAGGTCGACCATTTGTATTTTTTTCATTTAAGAATATTAATTTGATTTATATGATTATTAATCGGTGGGCGAAATTAGTTATTATTTATTATATTTTCATCGATGAAGTACAGTTGAAAAAAAGCCGCGAACCGTTGAAAAACGACAAAACAGATTCAAAATTACATTTTAACCACACAAAATCCTCCCTACCTCCTACTCCCCCCATTCATAATTTATAATTCATCATTTATAATTACAATAAGGAGCCTATGGCCAATTCTCGCATCATGGTGCGTCCTGCTATCCGCTGTAGCCGCTGCATCCCCATTTCCGATACCACGCAGCGGGCTGCCGCTACTATCAGGGCTAGTTTTGACGGCAGGTTGCTTCGAAATGGCTTTTCCACGGTGACGGGGAAATCTTCCGCGGTGACGGGGAAACCTTCCGCGGTGACGGGGAAATCTTCCGCGGCGACGGGGAAATCTTCCGCGGTGACGGGGAAATCTTCCGCGGCGACGGGGAAACCTTCCGCGGTGACGGGGAAACCTTCCACGGTGACGGGGAAATCCAATTTCTAACTATAAACTGCAACTATTTGACTCGAAAAGAGCGAATGGTAGCGAGAATTGTCTGTCGAGTTGGCTGTTTTGCCGTTTCGGAGCTTTGGGCGAGGGAGTGGAGTGGCGCCGAAGGCGGTTCTTTGCCGCCTTTATCTTGCGTTTGTAAATGGCGGCAAAAACGGAGCGATAGCGACCCACGCAACACCCCGACCCCTTTCAGCAGCCATTTTTCCCTTGGCTGCTGAAAGGGGGCGCCCCAAAAAGAAAAGGAATTGACAAATAAGGCTTTTCAAAATCTTAGCTTGAAAACCAATGCTAATGAAAAGAAATTTGTTAAATTTGACGGTAGTATTTGCAGGATTGCAAAAGTTTTGGTAATTTTACATACTGAAACTATTCGAATCGCTATTTTAAACCATTCTAAACAATATATTCATATGACAAAAAGACATTCTCTGATTTTAATTTTCATCCTCTCTTCGATCTTTTCATTTGCCCAACCTCAAAACTGGAATTGGTATTTTGGCACTGGTGCAGCAGTCAACTTCAGTTCAGGAAACCCTGTGGCAGTAGCAGGTTGCATGTTGAACACGGTGGAAGGATGCGCTTCCGTTTCTGATGCATCTGGTAATCTCCTATTTTATACTGATGGTATTACTGCGTACAACAGAAACAATGTTGTTATGCCAAATGGTAGTGGACTTTTTGGCAATTCCTCTTCCACTGAATCAGGAATCATCGTTCCTAAACCAGGCAGTACAACGCTCTATTACATTTTCACATCGGATTGTGCAGGTGGCAATGGAATCAATTATTATGTGGTTGATATGACCCTCAATGCGGGTCTTGGTGCATTGGTATCGAATACTGCAACAAATATTTTGACCAATTCTACAGAAAAACTCACCGCTGTCAGACATTGCAATGGCGTTGATTATTGGGTTATAGTGCATGGTGAAAACAACAATACATATTATTCATTTTTGGTTTCTTCCACAGGTGTTGCAGCTCCTGTTGTTTCTAATGCAGGAACCGTTTATATTGGCACTTTAGGTTATCTTAAGGCCTCTCCAAGTGGTCGCAAATTGGCTGCAGCGATATTTGAACAAAACTTGGTTGATGTACTTGATTTTGACAACTCTACAGGTGTTGTTTCCTTCAGCAATCCCATCACGCTTACCGTACCTCCTGAATATGCCTATGGCGTTTCCTTTTCACCGAACAACAATGTACTTTACGAAGTTGGTGATGCAGGCAATCCAAGCTTGAATCAATTTGATTTAACATCTAATGTGCAAGCTACCATCCAGGCATCCCAATATCAAGTTTGCATGCTTGGAACAAGCGGTGGAGCTTTGCAGATAGGTCCTAATGGAAAAATGTATGTTTGCCGTTATTCATCGAACTTTCTTGACGTGATCAATACTCCTAATGTTCTTGGTGTTGGTTGCGGATATGTAGCCAACGCCGTCAATCTTGGAGCAGGCATGTGCATGATTGGATTGCCTAACTGGATGGATGCTATAAATGCAGATACGGTTTCCACATCCTTGCCATCAGATACTACCGTTTGCAGTGGTCCAATCATTCTAAAAGTTGATTCTGGTGCAACAAGTTATCTTTGGTCAACAGGTGCAACAATAGATTCCATTTCCGTCAATGCAAGCGGAATCTATTGGGTACAAGTTACTGGCGGCACTACCTGTAATCCTTCCTTGCACACCGACTCCATAACAGTTACGTTTGTTGCTCCTATTGCTGTCAATCTTGGTAATGATACCAATTTGTGTGTTGGTCAAAATCTGACCATAGATGCTGGTAATGCAGGTGCCGTATTTTCTTGGTCAAACGGAGCTACCACACAAACCATCAATGTGACCACCACCGGAAGTTATTCTGTGACCGTAACTGCCGGAACATGCAGCGATATAGATACCATCAATGTCACCTTTACCAATGCTCCTGTCGTCAATTTAGGCAACGACATCAGCGTTTGTGTTGGTCAGCCAGTTACCCTTGATGCTGGCAATGTCGGCTCAACCTATATTTGGTCTACCGGTGCTACCACGCAAACCATCAGCCCTACCTCTACTGGAAATTACTGGGTGGTTGCCTCTATCGGAACATGCTCTGATCGAGATACCATATCAGTAACTTTCAACGCTTTACCCGTCGTCAATCTGGGCCCTGACCAAACCATTTGCAATGGCCAGACAGTGACCTTGAATGCTGGCGCAGGAACTTCCTATTTATGGTCGGATGGCTCTACCACACAAACCATTACCGTCACAACTACCAATTCCTATTGGGTGGTGGTTCAGAATGGAACCTGTGCAGGAACGGACACCATGAATGTGATTACCGTATCTGCTCCAACAGTAAACATAGGACCCGACATAAAGCTTTGCTATGGCTTGGATACAGGCCTTAATGCAGGCAATCCCGGATTCAACTATCTTTGGAGCACTGGTGAAACAACCCAGCATATCGCCATCAATGCCACCGGAACCTATTGGGTGAAGGTAAGCAACTTCGGATGCATCGGCTTCGACACTGCATTGGTATCCATCAGCAAGCCGGTGATAGTGCTTCTTTACGACACTGTAGTCTGCCCTGGAGAGCCCATCACCATTTCAATTGAGAAAGGCTTCAAAACCTACGCTTGGTATCCTGGCGGACAAGGCACCTACATGATTTCTACCGACAAGCCTGGCACCTATTTCGTCTCCGTTACCGACACCAACAACTGCCCTGGTTCAGCTTCCATATTCATCGACGAATTCTGCCCTTCCGACTTGTACATCCCTACCGCATTTTCGCCCAACGGCAATGGCATAAACGACTACTTCCTAACCTATGGCGAACGCATCATTTCCTTCCATTTATACATCTACAACCGATGGGGAGAAGTCATTTTCGAATCGCAGGACATGAGCGAAGGCTGGAACGGAAAATACAATGGCGAAGATGCCCAGCAAGGCTCCTATGTCTATCGGGTGGACTACCAACTTTACGATTACAAAGAACTTAAGAAACACACCAAATATGGCGTAGTGAACTTGATGAGATAAGCGCATTATTCAGTCCGGGAAACACAAGGAAAAGCCGCTTCAGCAATGGAGCGGCTTTCTCATTTAACAACTATTCTCCACTCCAATTTATAATTCATAATACATCATTCATAATTTCTAAATGGAGCCTATGTTCGCCTCTCGTCCCATCTACGTCCCGCTATCCGCTGTAGCCGCTGCCTCCTCATTACCGACACAAAGCAGCGGGCTGCCGCTACTATCGGGGCTAGGCTCTGATGGCAGGTTGCCTCGAATCAGCTTTTATTTCATCATCCTCTTGCCCATGCCATAGGCAGATTTGTGATAAAGTAAACTGCCAGGATTGGTGGAGTTTATACGGCTAAAGTGAGTTTTTATACGAGAAAAAAAGCTACAGGAGACATGTTGTCGGTTAACATATCTATCTTTTCAGATAATATATCAACGTGAACGGAAAATATATCAATGTGAACCGAGAATATATCAATGTGAACGGAAAACATATCAATGTGAATCGAAAATATATCAATGTGAACTGTAAACATATCAATGAACAGGGGTAAACATATCAACGTGAACCGAGAACATATCAATGTGAACAGAGAATATTTCAATGTGATAGACTTTTATGTCTTTGGGGATGATTGAGTAAACATCCAGAAAAGAAAGGGGGCTTTGAGGCAACGTTCG
>CAIWCG010000188.1 GCA_903911135.1 uncultured Bacteroidota bacterium | reverse complement strand
TATAAAAAGTTCATTCGAAGCTACCTGCCGTCAAAGCATAGCCCCGATAGTAGCGGCAGCCCGCTGCTTTGTATCGGAAATGGGAGGCAGCGGCTACAGCGGATAGCGGGACGCACCAGAATACGAGAAGAAACCGTAGGCTCCTTATAGAAATTATAAATTATGAATTATGAATTATGAATTAGGGAGGGTGGTGTTTTGAACGAAATCAGGCTGCTACGCGGTGCTTCATCTGGTGGACGAGGAAAACACTTGCCGAAAAGAGGAAGAAGGCGCCCATTTGATGCAAGACTCCAAGCGTTATCGGTACGGCATATAGCAGGGTGAAAACGCCAAGCAGGAACTGGTAAACCAAGACCACCACTATCATATTGACAGCGGTGTTTTGTCGTTTCGAAAGGGGGAATTTCTTGGATAGATACCAAAAATACCCTATCAGCACAACCAGAAGCCAGGCTATGCATCGGTGGATGAACTGTACTCCGGCTTGGTTTTCGGTGAGGTTTCTCCAGTAGGGTTCCATGGAGGTAATGGCCGATGAAATCCATTCGTCGTTCATCTTCGGGAAGGTGTTATAGGATTTCCCTGCATGCAATCCGGCTACGAAGGCTCCGTAAACTATCTGCACTATCACTATTGCCAGCAATGCCCTCGACATTTGATATAGGGATGATACGCTGCCTTTGGTGGAGCCGTTTGATGGATAAATCAAATCTAAGGCGAACCAAAGCGTAAACCCAAAGGTGATGAACGCCGTTATCAGATGCAGTGCCAACCGGTAATGGCTCACATGCGGATCTTTTATCAAGCCGCTATAAACCATATACCACCCGATGGTTCCCTGCAAGCCTCCCATTAAAAACAGGAACAACGAACGCTGAATGAGCTGTTTGTCCAACCGTTTTTTAATCATGAAATAAATGAAGGGGATGATAAACACCACTCCTATAAGTCTTCCTATCAGCCTATGGATAAACTCCCAAAAGAAAATGAACTTGAATTCATCTATCTTCATGTCGTAGTTTATCTTCTGAAACTCGGGTGTCTGCTGGTATTTTGTAAATACATCTTGCCAATCGGCATCAGATATGGGTGGGATGGTTCCCATAATGGGTTTCCATTCGGTAATGGACAGTCCGCTATGGGTAAGTCGGGTTATCCCACCGATGACAACCATCAAGAATATCAATAAACAGCCGCTTAGCAGCCATATGATTATCGGTTTATTTTCCTTTTTCATCGCGGCAAAAATAAAAAATCAATCCATATTGATGGCAATATATTCTTATCAGCATGATTAAAATCATATAAGGTAACTCCCATCTTTACTTATATTTGCAGACTTAATAAAATAATGTGGAACCAGTAAAAAACCTCTCCTTCGACAACACGCAAATTGCGTTCGAAGGCAAATCAAATGCGGACCTGAACAGAGCCTATTGGCTGTTTTGGTTCATCAATCACAACAGTATTGTAAAAATCGGCTCTCCTATGGTCCGATTTTCAATAAACAATGGGCTGCCGATAAAGGGCATTATCCGAAGCACGGTATACAAGCATTTCTGTGGTGGCGAAACCATCAACGAGTGTCAGGATACCATAAACTCCCTTTCGAAATATAACATCGGAACCATCCTCGACTTCTCGAGCGAAGGCCATGAGGACGAGGAGGCACTGGACCATACCCAAAAGGAAATCTTGGCCACAGTAGATAGAGCTTCCAAGGATAACCGTATAGCTTTTTGCGTTTTCAAGCCTACCGGGTTGATGCGTTTCGGATTATTGGAAAAGATGAATGCCAAAATGGAACTTACCGCTGCCGAACAGAATGAATACAAGGCTGCCAGAGCTAGGGTAGAACTGATTTGCCATCTTTGCCACGACAAGAAGATTCGTTTGTTTGTAGATGCCGAAGAGACCTGGATTCAGGATGTGATAGACGAATTGATTTTGGAAATGATGCAGAAATACAACAAGAATGAAATCATCGTTTACAATACCCTCCAGATGTACCGTCATGACCGTCTGGATTATCTGAAAAAGATTGCCGAAGATGCCAAGAAGAACGGCTATAAGATAGGTCTCAAGCTGGTGCGTGGTGCCTATATGGAGAAAGAACGGGAGCGTGCTGCCTTGATGGGATATCCTTCGCCGATACATGATACCAAGGAAAATACCGATAAGGATTACGATGCTGCCGTAAGGTACTGCTGCGAAAACCGCGACTTCATGTCGGTGTGCAATGCCACGCACAACGAGAAAAGCTGCATGCTCATGGCTGAATATATCGTCAATAATGATATCCCTCGAGATCATCCTCACCTGCACTTCTCGCAGTTGCTGGGCATGAGCGACCATATCAGTTTCAATCTTGCCAAGGCAGGCTTCAACGTATCGAAATATGTACCCTATGGCCCCATCAAATCGGTGTTGCCATACCTGCTAAGACGGGCACAAGAAAATACCGCTGTGGCAGGACAGATGGGCAGAGAACTGCAGTTCATCATCAAGGAACGCAACCGAAGAAAAGCTATCAAGTAAAACCTGCTTCTTCAGGTTTTCAAGAATTATAATGCCATGATTATAGACCGATAAGGTAATATAATCATGGCATTTTTCTATTAGCAGGTTATTGAAATTCGAGAACTATCAGATAATTCCCAATTGAAAGCATAAAGCTTCAAGGATTTCCTCTCTCAATTTAGGATCAGAGATAGTACCATATAATTTCGTTAGTCTTTGTTTATCCAATGTTCTGATTTGATGACATAAAAGAATTGATTCCTTTTCCAATCCTGATGTATTTACAGAAAGCAAAACCTCGTTTGGATAAATACCCCTGAAAGGTTTGCGTGATGTTATTGGTATGACGTTAACTGTATTTAATAATTCATTGATGACATCCTCGCTGATGACAAGAACTGGGCGTGATTTTCCTTGTTCCGAACCGACTACGGGGTCCAGATCGGCTCTATATATCGACCATTTGCCTGTCATTGAATATCGCGGTCTATGGAATCAAAATCATCCTGAATTTCCTTGATGTCATCAAGAAACAAGTTGTCTTTGGCAGCTTTTTTCATCAGTTCCAATTTCTGCGACATGGTATCAGTCATATCATCCACCACCACCACTACCTGTTTCATTCCCTTGAAATCATCAGGAAGGTTTATGATTACCTTATTATCCTCTACCAGACAAACTTTTCTATAGGTCATATTTTATTTATTTAGAATGCAAAGATAGTAAAAGATTTTAATGCCCCTATGAGTGCACCGAAACGGATGCAATTATAGAAGCAATTATGAATTATAGATCATGAATTATAAATGTTTTTAATTTATAATCCATAATTCACAATTTATAATTTCAATAAGGAGCCGATATCCACCTCTCGTCCCAGCTACGTCCCGCTATCCGCTGTAGCCGCTGCATCCTCATTTCCGACACAAGGCAGCGGGCTGCCGCTACTATC
>CAIWCG010000187.1 GCA_903911135.1 uncultured Bacteroidota bacterium | reverse complement strand
GATAGTAGCGGCAGCCCGCTGCTTGGTGTCGGATTTGGGGATGCAGCGGCTACAGCGGATAGCGGGACGCAGATGGGACGAGAAGCTGCCATAGGCTCCTAATGGAAATTATAAATGATGAATTATAAATTATAAATGGAGAACAGGATGTAATCGCAATACTTATGCCCTCAAGCATTTTACTTATTACAAAAAACCGTCCGTTATGGGTTGGATTTCGAAACGGGGATGACTTTGCCGTTCATCACCAGATGGCCATTGTGGGCAAATTCGGTGATGAACTTGGCCATTTCCTGTGGCTTGGATTGGGCCTTGAATTTTGGGAAGGCGGCAGAAAACATCTCCGTCTGCACCGACCCGAGGGCAAGGTAATTGAATGAAATATGCTTGTCCTTATACTCTTCGGCGAGGCATTCGGTGAGGATGGCCAAGGCGCCCTTGCTGGAGCTGTAGGCCGACAATCCGGCAAACTTGACGCTGCCAGTGATGCCGCCCACACTACCGATATTGACGACATGGGTATGCGGATTTCCCATGTATGGCAGTAGGGTTTGGATGGTTTTGGCCACCCCGAAGACATTGACCTGATAGACGGCAAGGAAATCTTCGTCGGTAAGTTCGGCAAAGGGCTTGTTGACGAGCATTCCGGCATTGTTGATGAGGATATCTACCGTGGTGAGTTCCTTTTTCACCAAGCTGATGAGCCTATCGGAGTCGTGGTCCTTGCCTATGTCGAACTGCAATGGAAACAAGTGGCTGTTTGGGTTATATTCCATAGATTCCTGCTTCAGTTCTTGCAGCTTGCCCAGGTCTCGGGCTACGGCGATGACCTTGTGTTTCTTCTCTTTGGCAAAGTTAAGGGCGGTTTGATAGCCTATACCGCTGCTGGCCCCGGTTACAATAATGTTCATGCTGATTTGGTTTTATGTTTTGAAAGCACAAAATTGCACATAATAAAGTTAAAGCCGAATGCGATGAATTTAATTTTTTCTATTTTCGCCCTATCATTTAATACACCGATGAAATCACAAAATACCATTTCCAAGCTGTTTGTAGCGTTGCTGTTTGCCTTGTTCGTTGGCAACACGGTTCATGCGCAGCCCGAATTGGATTCTACCAAACGATGGTATTTCGGGGGTAATTTAGGAGCGCAGTTTGGAAGTGAAACATTTATTGAAGTTTCTCCATTGGTGGGTTATAGAATCACGGAGAATTTTTCCATTGGTGCCGGCATCACCTATATCTATTTCAGCCAGCAAAACCCATACAATCCTGCTTATTCCTACCATAGCAACATTTATGGAGCGCGGCTTTTTGCCAAGGAATATCTTATCAAGAATTTCTTTGCCTATGGTGAGGAGGAGTTGCTGAATCTCGAGGAACCGAATTTTAACGGCGACTTGGTTAGAACCGATGTTGGCAGCACATTGGTAGGCGGAGGGTTCAGTCAATCGATGGGTGGCAATGCACTGAGTTATCTGATGATTTTATGGAACCTGAACGAAACACCCTATTCGCCCTATACTAGCCCCATCATCAGGCTTGGATTTACATTTTAAACAATTAAGAAATAAACTGTGGGAAAGATCATTGTAAAAGGAATAAAACTGTATGCATTTCATGGTTGTCATGAAGAGGAACAACGCATCGGAACAAATTATGAAGTGGATGTAACGGCAGAAACGGATTTGAGCTTAGCTTCGAAATCGGACAGGTTGGATGAAACGGTGGACTATGTAGTGATATATGATTCAGTGAAAGCCCAAATGGCCATCAGTTCGAAACTTATCGAACATGTGGCGAAACGGATCATCGATGACTTGATGGTTAGAATTCCAATGATAACAAACATTAAGGTAAGCGTGGCAAAATTGAATCCTCCCATAAAGGGTGTGGCTGATCGTGTGGTGGCCGAACTTGAAGAAACAAGAAAATAATAACAACAAATAATGGCTGAAGCGATATATAACGACGAAAGTATTAAATCCCTCGATTGGAAAGAACATATCCGTCTGCGTCCAGGAATGTACATCGGGAAATTGGGCGACGGCAGTTCGCAGGATGATGGCATCTATGTCTTGATTAAGGAAATCATCGACAACTGCATAGACGAATATGTGATGGGATATGGAAGAACCATTGAGATATCATTGAAGAATAAAATGGTCAATGTCCGAGACTATGGCCGTGGAATACCTTTGGGGAAAGTGGTGGATTGTGTCTCTAAAATAAATACCGGTGGCAAATATGATTCGCAGGCATTCCAAAAGTCGGTAGGATTGAATGGAGTTGGTACCAAGGCCGTCAATGCCTTGTCTTCGTTTTTCAAAGTTCAATCGGTAAGGGATGGAAGGACTAAAATAGTTGAGTTTCAAAAGGGAAATGTCCTTAAGGATAATCGTGAAGCCGCCTCTAAAGAGCGTAATGGTACCGATATCGTGTTTCATCCTGACGAAGAAGTTTTTGGGACTTACGACTATAAGAATGAATACATCGAAGAGATGATATGGAATTATGTTTATCTCAATGTAGGGCTGAACATGTATTTCAATGGCATCAAGTATTTCTCCCAAAACGGCCTCTTGGATCTCCTCAACAAGAATCTCAATGACGAAACCCTCTACCCCATCATCCATCTCAAGGGAAAGGATATAGAGATAGCCATAACCCACACCAACCAATACGGTGAAGAGTATTTTTCCTTCGTCAATGGGCAACACACCACCCAAGGCGGTACGCATCAGGCGGCATTCAGGGAGGGTATTGTCAAGGCTGCCAGGGAATTCTACAAAAAAGATTTCGACGCTGCCGACATTCGCACTTCTGTTGTTGCGGCCATTAGCGTTAGGGTGCAGGAACCGGTGTTCGAATCGCAGACAAAGACCAAACTGGGCTCACAGATGGTGGCGCCAGAAGGTCCGGTGCTGCGCACCTGGATAATTGATTATGTAAAGACCGAATTGGATAATTACCTTCACAAGAATCCTGAAACTGCCGACCGATGGCTGAAGAAGATTCTCCAGTCCGAAAGGGAAAGGAAGGAAATTGCAGGCATAAAGAAGCTCGCCAATGAACGCGCCAAGAAGGCGAATCTGCACAACAAAAAACTTCGTGACTGCCGTGTGCATCTCAATTCCAAGCATGAGCAACGCTTGGAATCCACCCTATTCATCACAGAGGGAGATTCTGCCAGCGGTTCCATTACCAAGGCACGGGATGTCAACACCCAGGCTGTTTTCAGCTTGAAGGGCAAGCCCCTTAACTGTTTTGGCCTGACGAAGAAGATAGTTTACGAAAATGAGGAATTCAACCTCCTCCAGAGTGCGCTCGACATAGAGGACGACATGGAGAACTTGCGCTATAGCCAGATTGTTCTCGCCACCGATGCCGATGTCGACGGCATGCACATACGCCTCCTGCTCATTACCTTCTTTCTTCAGTTCTTTCCTGATTTGGTGAAGAACGGACATCTGTACATCCTCCAAACTCCGCTGTTCAGGGTACGAAACAAGAAGGAAACCATCTACTGCTATTCGGAAACAGAGAAGCAAATGGCCGTAAACAAGCTCGGCAGCAAGCCCGAGATTACCCGATTCAAGGGCCTTGGCGAAATTTCTCCCGATGAGTTCGGCAGGTTTATAGGCAAGAGCATCCGCTTGGAGCCCGTGTTGCTCAAAGAGGTGTCGATACAAACCTTGTTGAGTTATTACATGGGCAAAAACACCCCCGAACGTCAGGATTTCATCATCGGAAACCTACGCATAGAGAAGGACATAGTAGAAGAGGAAAAGGCCCCCGAATTATTGGATTAAGCTTTCCAACCAACCTTCCAAACCCTCCTCCAATTTATAATTTATAATTCAACATTTATAATTCTTATTTGGAGCCTACGGTTCCTTCTCGTATCATGGTGCGTCCCGCTATCCGCTGTAGCCGCTGCATCCCCATTGCCGACACCAAGCAGCGGGCTGATGTGAAGAATTGAATAGTTTCCAAGAAGGTGGCTAAGGCAATTTTTGGTGTAAAAAGCTAAATTCCCTATTCAATATCTAACGATTTAGGTGCTTACATTAAAGTTCTTGATGCTTACCTTGAAGTTCTTGTTACTTACATCCAAGTTCTTGATGCTTACATTGAAGTTCTTGGTGCTTACATTGAAGTTCTTGATGCTTACATCGAAGTTCTTCGTGCTTACATCCAAGTTCTTGATGCTTACATCCAAGTTCTTGATGCTTACATTGAAGTTCTCGTATCTTACATTGAAGTTCTCGTATCTTACATGCAAGTTGTGGATTTTACATGCAAGTTCCAGAAATACACGAGCGTTGTAGAAAGTGTCAAATAGTGTGAAAACCCTTGAAAATAAATATATTTGGCCTTTACTAATATTATTATGCGTATTTTTGCGTCCTAATAAAATATATCATGACTGACAGACAATTAAATTATTTGAGAATGGTACCTGTGGAGAGGGGTATTTTGGAAAGTACTACGAATGCTCCAATTTGGGACACGAACACTTTTGTGGTGGCTGCAAAGGGGAATGTGCAAACTATCTTTGACCAGATTTTGGTGGATGCCGGATTGACGGAAGCTGACTTGCATGGCAATACCACTAACAAAGAACAATTGTGGCATGATACTGCACTGTTGGGTGTGCACATGAATATAGGGACGAAAGTTTGGGCAGAAAACAAGATAGTTCCTGATCCAGTTTTGGCAGAAATGATGCATTATACCATGACTGATTTGAGCAGGGGTGCCATTCAAGAGGTGTTGGTGAGCATGAATTTCATTCTTGGAAAAGTAAATTTGATTCCTGTTTTGGAGTTGCCGAATGTGAATATCACTCCTTTGCAGATTACGAATTATACTGCCAATATTGCTGCGCTGACTTTGGCGAATCCTCAATTCAGGATTGCCCAGGTAGTGAAAAGTGCTGCTACGGGTGACATCGTTGAAAAATTTGTTTTGTTGAAAAAAGCAATGGCGAAACAAGATAACCTGATACATACCTATAGATATACGCACAAAGTTTTTGTGGAGAGTTATGATAACGGCAGAATCATCATAGACCTTGGCAAGACGATGAAAACGGAAGAAGCTGTGTTGCACCCTAGGGAGCATGTGGCTTGGTTTCATAAGAAATATTTGCCTGGGGATACGCTGACTTTCAGAAATCATAGCGTATTGGCTAAGGTAAAGGTTTTCTTGAACGACACGACCGATGTGCCTGCTACTGGCGGTTTTGAAATAGACCCAGAGCAGGAGTTTAAAATGGAAATTCCTACTGCCTTTAATTGCCCATTTGGGCATTATATCATAGTGGTGAGTTTGAGTGATACGGATGATGCTAATGTAACGGGCATTTTGGCAAAGGGAAAGAGTGCGAGTGGGGCTCCGACACCACCGCTGATTTAAATCAATTAGGAATTAGGAAATCCTCGGTGGAAGCCGGGGATTTTATTATTTGGAAATGGTTGTATTTATGGATTGGGAACATTTTTATTTATTTTTAATTTCTTTTCTTTAGAAGAAAAGAAACAAAAGAATCGCACTTAAATCTTTTTGCTAAAATAAAACAGCATATCTGCGAAGCAGCACTAGGCCCTCCGAAGGATGCTATGGATAGTGGGCATTTGATGGGCGGACTTGGCTGCTTTCTTGGCCTCTGCGAAGCTGTTTTATTTCTTAACGCAAAAATATTCATGTGGTAGGAGGGAGTAGATTGAATTAGGAATTAGGAAATCCTCGGTGGAAGGCGGGGATTTTTTTGTTTGGAAATTAATAGACTAAATTTGTTAATTTTGCTCCTCTAAAACAAATATCCATTAGATATGAAAAAGAAAATTGTCCTTACGCTCTTCACTCTTCTTTCTTCACTCTTCACTGCAAATGCCCAGCAAGGACAATGGACTTGGATGAATGGAAGCGATACTCTTTATTCTCCTGGTCATTACGGAACACAGGGAGTTTTTTCTTCATTAAATTCTCCACCAGGTTTACTTGGGGCTTGTGAATGGACAGATAAGAATGGAAATTTTTGGTTGTTTGGAGGGCTTACAAATTACATGAGTATTAACAATGATTTATGGGAGTTTAAACCTGCTATTAACCAATGGGCATGGATAAAGGGTCCAGGAATTCCAAACCAAAATGGTAGCTATGGGACGCAATTGGTTCCTTCTATAACTAATAATCCTCGGGGAAGGGCATGGGGTATGCCGACATGGGTTGATACTGCCGGAGATTTGTGGCTATTCGGTGGAACAATTTTGGGACCTTACGAATTAAATGATTTATGGCGATATCATATAGCAACTAATGAATGGACTTGGATGAAAGGTTCAAATACTAATAGTGATCCCGGACATTATGGAACAATACAAGTTCCTTCTCCTACAAATAATCCACCGAGCCGAGGAGATACAAAAGCATCTTGGATAGATGCAAATAATTGTTTATGGATGTTTGGTGGATGTAATTTCCTATCATATTATTCTGATATGTGGAAATTTGATATTTCAACAAACGAATGGACATGGATGAAAGGACCAAATACAACTAATCAACCAGCCGTTTATGGGACTATTGGAGTTTCTGACCCTGCAAATATTCCAAATGGGAGAACGTGTAATACAAAATGGAAAGACAGTAATGGTAATTTTTGGCTTTTTGGTGGAGAATTTTCTAGTCGTTTTTATAATGATTTATGGAGGTTTGATCCAACAACTAATGAATGGACTTGGATGAGCGGGACAGATACTATATTTGATAGAGGAACGATTGGTACTCAATGTGTATCTTGTACTTCAAATATTCCATGTGCAAGAGATGGTAATAGTGCATGTTGGACAAGATCAGGCGATAATTTCTTAAATTTTGGGGGAGAGCAATCACCTGCTCCATTATTAAATGATCTTTGGAATTACAATGTTTCTACAAATCAATGGACATGGATAAGTGGTAGTATCGTAGGAGATCAGCCAGGCAATTATGGAACAATATTGGTTTCAAGTCCATCAAATATGCCTTGTGGTCGTTTGGGAAATGTTGGATGGAGTGATAATCTCGGTAATCTTTGGATGTTTGGTGGAGAGAACAATGGGGGATATTTAAATGATATGTGGAGATTTGTTCCTGATACTACTTGCCAAAATCCTGGGACTCCTATTAACATTACAAGTTCATTCACAGCCAATCACACAAGTGGTTGCAGCCCTCTTATGATTACCTTTACTAATAACAGTATAAATAGTAACTTTTATAGCTGGAGAATGGACACTACAACCTTCAGTTCATTAACCAATCCTACTTATTATTATTTGGGCGCAGGCACTCATACAGTCATGCTCATCGCGCGAGCATCATGCAGTGCGGATACTTCTACCTTGCAAATCACTGTATTCCCTACTCCTAATCCTGTTATTTCCGGTAGTAATTTATGTGATAGTATGCCTACAATTCTTGATGCAGGCATATATACCTCATATCATTGGAATACAGGTGCTACAACAGAAACTATCACTGTTACCACCCCAAATCCATATTTCGTTACAGTTACCAATACTTATGGTTGTACAGGCACCACATACCCTGATTCTATACGAGTATCGCCTTCCCCACATCCCAATATCACAGGTGATTCCTTATGTTCAGTAGATTCTATGCGGCTCAATGCAGGTTCTTATTCACATTATTTATGGAGCAATGGCAGGACAACTTCTATTAATTATATCACAACCGCAGGAACTTATTTCGTTACTGTCACCGATTATCTCGGCTGCACGGGTACGGATTCTGTTATAGTTACTAATAATCCATTACCCACTCCTATTATTATTCAGCAAGGCGATACCTTGACGATCACGAATTTTACAACAGGCTTGCAATGGTTTAAGGATCATACTCTCATCACAAATGCAACAAATCCACAATACATCATCACCGGAACGGGTTGCTACTACGCCGAAGAAACAGACACCAATGGCTGCAGCTCCAAATCGGATACTATCTGCTTTTCCTTCGCCGGCATCAATGAAATCAATAACAATCATGGCATATCCATCTATCCCAATCCTAATAATGGAAACTTCATTTTGGAATATCATTTATCTTCTGCAAATGTAGTATTGGAAGTGAAGGATTTATTGGGTAGGACTGTCGTTAAACAAAACATAATCGGTAAGGATGGGAAACAAAATGTGGATGCTTCTTCTCTGAATAATGGAATGTATTTTTATGAGATACGAATGGATGGGTCGGGATTACAAATCCCAACCAGCGCGAGAGGGAAGTTTATCAAAGAATAAAAAGCCAAGAATTAAATTAATAAAGGCGGTACAGATAGTGCCGCCTTTTTCATTTATTTTGATTCGAAGCTACCTGCCGTCAAAGCATAGCCCCGATAGTAGCGGCAGCCCGCTGCCTTGTGTCGGTAATGGGGATGCAGCGGCTACAGCGGATAGCGGGACGTAGCTGGGACGAGAACCTGCCATTGGCTTCAAAAGAAAAGAATGGTTTGGGCTTAATTTATTTTTGGCTGCTTGCAGCGAATTTTATTTCAACTTGAATACGGATAGGATGCTGTTGTCCAAAACTTTTATGGTGTAGATGTTCTGGATTGGAGCATATAGAAAATCCTGCGGATGCAAGCGATAATTGGTGATGAGATAATCGGCTTCGTTTTCCTTATCGGTATAAATCAATCGGCTTCTGTCATCTTTTTTTAAGATACCTAAATTATAAAGACATGGCATATCTGGACTTCCGGTGACGACGATTCTCATACGTTGGTCATGCGCCAAAATGTATTCCATCCCTTGCATGTAGGAAGTGGCCCAATACTCCAGCTCGTATGTCTTGCGAAGATGTTCGGGCTCATCAAACCGCATGAGTTCATTGAAGTAAACATGGCCGAAAGGAAAATACTTTACGATATGATATCCGGTAGAAACGATGCCGATGAAAGCCAAAATGATGGAGGCGCTTTTTGCTTTCGTTTGGAATATTTTATCAAGAAAATAGATGGCAAAAAGGATGAAGGCGGGATAAATGAAATAGAGATGTCGCCAGGCATCATACAGCACTGAATGAAAAATAAATATGGATGCCAGCGGACCTACGAAGCAGGCAAAATAGATCAGGTTATTGCGCTCCAAAGTATTGCGGATAAAGGATAGAGGCCGTTTGATGAGTTGGATGATAAAGAGTGTCATTCCTACAAAACCAAATAACAGATACGGCAATGGATTGGAAATGAAGAACCACGTGATTGCATAATTATAAGGTATTTCGTGGCCATCTACCACCTTGCCCATGAACAGAAATTTCCCCCACCAGCCAAAACGTTTCAAATCCATGAATGCGATGTAAAGATTTCGGATGGGGTGTTCGTACAAATAGGGCCACGTAGCATAAAGGACAGCCATGGTAGAAAATGAAAAGACCAAAAATGATTGGATTGTTTTCTTCCGTTTTTGCTTATCATCAAACGAAGTAATAAAGTCCAATAAAAATAATATTCCTACACATAGTATCATCAACAGACCCATGATGCGAATGTTCGTAACCAATGCACAAACTGCACCCAGGGCAATGAAATATCTATATTCATACTTCTTGAAAGCGATGGCGGCAGCGTAAAATGATAGGATGAAAAGCGACAGGAAGGGAACGTCTTTGGCATTAAAAAATGAGTGGCCGTATATCAGGGGATTGATGACGAGAAAACAGAAACCCAGGGACGCGAGAATTTTGCTGTGGTATAAAAAATCAATCAACAGAAAAAATATGTAGGCACTGAAAAGGAACAAAAAATTCGTGAGCAGGTGTCTAAAGAAGTAGATATCTCGGGAATCCGTGATGCCCAGTATTTTCTGAATGATGAGCAAGGGCAATTCGAATGCCACCCCATAATCTGCCACACAAAAGGTTTTTAAAGCATTATCGCCATGGAATAAATAATTATAGCTGACGGAGCCTATCTGCACCTGCGACCATTCATCCCAAGACACACCGTAGTTTCGATAGGTAAAAACAGTGATGATCAAGGAAGCAAGCAAAAGGATTTTACCTGCATGTTTATTAATGAATGGCAAGGGTATTTATTAATGATTATTGTTGGCAAATATACAAAGAATAAATATTGCCTTATAACAAAGATGACCTGAAAATATTCCAGGTCATCTGTATATGTATAGGTCAGAAAAATACTTTTAGAATCTATATCCGATAGTCATTACAAAGGTGTTGGTATTGATCTTGTTTGTAGCACCTTCCACCGTCTGACCATCGAGCGTGTAAGGCACATAATAATTTTTTGACATCGAATACACATATCCGAAATCCAGAGAGACGCCTTTATCCTTGACGCCGATTCCTGCGGTATAGTTGGTGATGCTCATATCTGCACCTCCAGGAGCTGCATTGCCTGAAGAGAAAGGCGTTCCATAGTAAGAATAACCTCCACGGAAACTGATGCCTTTGAATTTCCACTCCGTTCCAACCCTGAAGTTGGAAGCTTGCGTATATTTATGCTGGATGGCATAATTTGCAGTAAAGAAATCATAAGTAGAAGCATCGAGTTTAGCTGCCGAATAGTCCACGAATTCATAATCAAAGTTGATTGCACCATAAGTACCGATAATACCGGCTACACTTGCAATAAACCTAAGCGGGTTGGTGAAGTTGTAATCGAATTTACCCGTAATCGGACTCTGTGGATCGGGATATGCATAACTCGTAGATTCGAAAGTGGAATTCATGTAAGCAGTATAATCATCATGCATTGTGAAAAAAGTTGGGGTATGCACAGCCAAACCGAAACGAACATAGTCATTGAGTCTGTAAAGCATTCCCAGTTTTAAATTTATACCCGTACCGGATGTGTTTAATGTTCGGTTCAAATTAAATGACTTGAACTTGTTTATGGTATCATTCGAGATGCTTTCATTATAGTTTGACGTTTCATTGTAATTCAAATAATCAACACCCAAAGTCGCTCCAAAATAAAATTTGTTTGCGTAATTGGCTCCCAAAGTAAACACCATTTCCCCCAATGAACCGGTAGAATGAATCGTCATCCGCTGTGTTTCTCCTGCATTTGGCAAAACATGTGTATAATGGTTGGCAGAATCCGGGTTGATGAGGAAATTATTGTACGCTAACGATGCATCAAATGGATAAGAATTACCGGAACCTAAATCACTAGGGAGTACACCCCCATTTGCATTAGCTTTTTGAGTAAACAAGTCGAGCAAAGAATTTTTCCTGTTTACACCTTCGAAAGCAAGGTTTGAATTGAAATTGTTCAACCTATTGTAACCTAACCCAAAGTCCCAACTTTGCCAACCATCAGGTGAGGCATTTTGTATTTGGCTATGTGCAACCCAACCGATATTGCTGATATTGAAATTATACTTTGAATCATTATAAGTAGAACCTAAATAATCTGAATTTGCCTTGATATAAAGAATTGAAGGAGTAAAGCTTATTTCAGAGCGCCTATAGATGGAAATACCTGCAGGATTCATACTTAGACAAGAGAAATCACCACCTAACGCACCAAAAGAACTGCCCATGGATATGGATCTTGCAGTACCACCAGGGAGTATTTGAGAATATCTTAACGCATCTATATCTGTCTGTGCAGCTAATCGAAAAGTACATACGAATCCAATAGCCAATAATACTATTAACTTTTTCATGTTTTTATTTTTAAAATTGTTGATTTTCCTTTCTTAACGTCTACTAGAGGAGGAGTGACTGCTGCCACTGCTTCCGCCAGAAGAAGAACGTCCAATTCCAGAGCCTCCACCACTATTTCCACCTCCACCAGAACTGCCTCTTGAATTATTTACTCCACCGGAAGGAGTAGAAGCATGGGGTGCAGACTGAGAAGGTGTTGAGTATTGATGACTTGGAGCGGAATATTGATTAGTAGAACTAGAATTTTGGTGCGAAGGAGCTGAATAACTTTGAGAATACCTGCTGTAATATCTGAATGGATTGGATGAAGAATTTTCAGAAGGACTTACCGAATTATCTCTTGATGAATAAGTTGAATTATTAGAACCGTTTCTTTGCGTTGGGCTACTATAATTATAACGTGGATGATTCCCAATATTAGATGGCTTATCGTTGGATGGTTTTTGTTGAGAAGGCGTTTGGTATTGACTTCTACCACTTTCTGGTCTTGTTTGAGATTCGGTATTCATTTGAATCTTCTCAGGCCTTGTACTATTGCTTTTGCCGGTTGTCCTTTGAGTGTAATTATTGGAGGGTCTTGTATTGCTATTCTGATAAGAGTTGCCTCTACTTAAATTTGGAGAAACGCTTGTTTCCATTCGAGAAGAATTATTTGAATTGCCCCTCGATTCAGGGCTAAAACCAGTTGAATTTATGTGAGTTTTTGCTGGAGAATATGCAATAGCCTGACTATTACTAACTGCTGAAACTTTACTTATAGCCCTTGTATTACTAGCTAACAAGCCCGTACTCGAATTAGACAGGTTGTTACTTATACTGTATGATGAAGCGCTATTATTGGCTATGTTATTCCTATTATATGCATCTCCGATACTCATTCTATTATTTACTGCAGTGTTATTTACACTTGTTTCGTGCTTATATCTCCCATTTGATGAATAAGAGTTCCGAGGTTGGTAATAATTCCTTTCATGGCTGTTATAATAATAAGGATTGTTTTCGAAATATCCGCTTCCATAACCACATCCGTAGCCATAGTAAGGATTTCCCCAACAGCCATAACCATAAGAATAAGGAATATAACCGTAACCATAATACCCTCCATACCAAAATGGATTATAATAACAATAGGAAGGTGCCCACCAAGAATATCCCCAATAAATACTGACACCATAAGAGTATGGATTGTAGTTGTACCAATAGGAATTGGTGTACCATGGATCATAATAACTAAATCCATCCATTGGATAGTAATACCTTCTTAATCTGGCACTGTATGAATAATCATAATTGTCATCGTTATAATAATTGTAGTTATTATAAGTGTTTCCATTACCATTTTGTTCAATCGAAGGATTATCATTAGCATAATCATAACTTTCTTTTGATGCAGGTGCTATCGTATCTGATCCACCACCACTGCTGTTATTGTCAGTCTGCTGAATGCTTTGAGTACTTGCACTCTTTGGTTGATCCGGTTGACTGTTGTTCTTGTCATTCTTGGGCGAATAATAAACTCCATCGTCATTGGAGTTCTGTGATTGCCCGGCAGCTGATAAAGTAATAACACTTAGTATCAGGCACATTACGAAAAGACTACTTAACTTTTTCATTTTTATATTCCTCCTTATTATTTTAGACTTATCAATATTTCCATTGGTTTAAAACACCATTTTAAATTCCTATTTTTGCCACCTTCAATTTATTCAAACATTAAATTTTCAAATATCGTACCAAAATTACAAAAAAATAATAACATGGCTAAAGATTTAACTTCTCGTAAAGATAATTATTCTCAATGGTATCAAGATTTAGTTGTCAAAGCTGACCTCGCAGAGAACTCTGATGTGAAGGGATGTATGGTGATAAAACCCTATGGATATTCCATTTGGGAGAAGATGCAAGCTGCTTTAGACAAGATGTTTAAGGAAACTGGACACTCCAATGCCTATTTTCCGCTTTTCATCCCGAAATCCTTTTTTAGCAAAGAAGCCTCTCATGTTGATGGCTTTGCAAAAGAATGTGCCGTCGTGACTCATTACAGATTGAAAACGGCACCGGACGGAAAGACCATCATTGTTGATGAAACTGCCAAACTTGAAGAAGAATTGATTGTTCGGCCTACATCGGAGACAATCATCTGGAACTCTTATAGAAATTGGATTCAATCTTATCGTGATTTGCCGATTCTTATCAACCAATGGGCTAATGTTGTTAGATGGGAAATGCGTACACGTCTTTTTTTAAGAACCACCGAATTCCTATGGCAAGAAGGCCATACGGCGCATGCCACACAAGATGAAGCGATAGAGGAAGCGCGTAAGATGCTGGATGTCTATACCACTTTTGCCAACCAATTTATGGCCCTTCCGGTGATGCGCGGCACCAAAACGGCTAACGAACGTTTTGCGGGAGCACTTGATACTTATTGCATCGAAGCGCTAATGCAAGATGGAAAAGCCCTGCAGGCAGGCACTTCTCACTTTTTAGGCCAGAATTTTGCGAAAGCTTTCGATGTGAAATATACTACCAAAGAAGGAAAGCAGGAATTTGTCTGGGCTACCTCGTGGGGTGTTTCTACCAGGCTAATGGGTGCTTTGGTGATGGCACATTCTGATGACGACGGACTCGTTCTTCCACCTAAATTGGCGCCTATTCAAGTGGTAATCATCCCCATTTACAAGAATGATGAACAACTTGCTTTGGTTTCTGAAACCGCTGTCAGGATAAAGGCCGAATTGGAAAAGAAAGGCATCTCGGTGAAATACGATAACCGCGATACGCAAAAGCCAGGATGGAAATTTGCTGAGTATGAACTCAAGGGTGTGCCGGTACGAATTGCCATAGGCCCTAGAGACATAGAGGAGCAAACGGTAGAGGTGGCGCGTAGAGATACCAAAGAAAAATCCGTTTATCAGATGACGGACATAGCCCTGAAAATAGAACACCTACTCGACCAGATTCAAGATAACATCTACAAAAAAGCAGTCGATTTTCAGAATGCAAACACTTTTGTGGCCGATACCTACGACGAGTTCAAGGAACTGATAGAAAAAGGCGGTTTTGTGATGGCTCATTGGGATGGAACAACCGAAACCGAACTCAAGATAAAGGATGAAACCAAGGCCACAATACGATGTATCCCATTAAACAACAAGATGGAAAACGGAACCTGCATGCTTACCGGAAAGCCTTCCAATCAAAGAGTTGCATTTGCAAGAGCCTATTAAAAATCGATAAGGAAAATGGCCGAATCAGATCAAAATACCAATCGCGAAACGATTATCAACCATCTGAAAGGCAAGTCGGTGCTGAAACAGGACATTTATGACCATGCCCTAACTATTTTTCATGATTTCGGCTCCGAAATAAAATCGATGGCCGACGATTTGAAAAAGGAATTGGCAAAATCAGACAAAAGAATCAACATCGATTATCACGACAAGACAAATTTTGAAACCGAACTCAAGATAGCTGACGACACCCTCATCTTCGTTCTCCATACCGATGTTTTTACCTTCGAAAAAAGCGATGTTTTATGGAAAACTTCCTACCTCGATGAAAATCCCGACCGCTCTTTTTGTGCCATGATCATGATTTATAATTTTTTGTCCGACTCCTTCAAATACAACAGAAATCAAGATACCGGCATCCTCATCGCAAGGATATTCATCAATATGGAAAACCATTTTTTTGTAGAAGGAAAAAAACATTTAGGCCTCCTTTTCAACGATTTCGAACACCAAATCATCGACAAAAGCAAAATCAAGACCATCATCGAAACCGCCATGATACACAGCCTGGAACTCGATGTTCGGGTACCGCCGTTTGATGAAATGAACCAGATAACGGTGCAAGAAATAAACGAAATAAATCTCAAAACAGCCATCAGCACGGCCAAAAGATTAGGCTTCAAGTTCACTGCCGAAGGCGAAAATATCACCTAAATCTTGCCTTTTGTTTTTGATTATCCAAAAAAAATATATATTTGCGCCCGCTCCAATAGGAGCCTTAACCGAAAAACATGGCCCGTTCGTCTATCGGTTAGGACATCAGGTTTTCATCCTGGAAAGAGGGGTTCGACTCCCCTACGGGCTACACACTTTAAGTATAACCCCTTGCAAATCAATAACTTGCGAGGGGTTTTTTATTTGGGGTTACACTATAGGTTACACTTTTTCGCATGATTCTTCATTATTAAACGATAGTGTTGCTACCAATACATTCTTCCTTAATTGTAATCGGAAAAGCATCATAATAACTACCTGCCAAGTTTGATTTTCATCGTGCAATTACCCAACAAGAACGAAAAAGTTTTGCCATAAGGAAAAATTAAGAGATTCTTCATAAGCCCTCCCAGACAGAAAGTTAAAACATTAGTTGCTTTGTTTTCTTTTATCCCCCATTCGTTCGATGTCTGAAAACCTCTTTGTTGCTTTCCTATATTCATGCTTGAAGGATATTATGAAATCATCGTATTTTTCAGTTGTGGAATATTTACCACTACATTCAGTTGGTCCAGATTTAACCAAATAACCAAGTCCAATCAGTTTCTTTATTCCCAAGCTAATCTTTACTGGATGATACATTGAATTGCATAATTGATCACGCTTAAATTCTTTCTTCAATCCTGACACATCAATAATTAAAAGGACCGTAATCAACTCCCAATTTAACTTATGGGCTTTCCAAATTTTAGGATATAGGTATTGCTGGATTGCAAATGGAAAAAGGGTGCTTGTGACAATATCCTCCTTTCGCTTAAACCTTTGTCTATGCTTCTCGTACCCAGTTACTTGTATTTCAAGAACCGACATCGTTTGAATTAACTTGAAACTCATATCATTTATTCAGCCTTTTATCTTAATAATGCAAAGGTACACAATTTACATCGATGCTCCCTACATATATCCACTACTTCTTTAATAAATCACAAAAATTTTATATTTTTAAACTATCTAACAATCTTAATATTCAAGTGATAATCTGTCAATTGAAAATTCAAACAATGATAAAAATGATGTGAATATTGAAATCCTTCCAGTTTGTGTTTTATTGATACCTGATATCGTTATAGCAAATAAGGAACTCCATTCATGAAATGCTCCCGTTTGATAAATTTTATCTACCTATTTAATCGCACCAAAATTAAGCCGTAATATTCATTTTGCAATGAATTTTCTTAATAGACAGAACCAAGTAAAATGAACTGTTAATCAATATCACAAAGGGCGAATTTGACCCAAATAGCCAAATTGGGCTAAATATGGTTCGGCAGGGTTTTGTTATTAAATCAGATAATGGATAGGATTAGGTTAATACTGTTGGTGAATTTAACAATATACACTCGGCACTTGCGGCACAAGTGATAGTGTAAAATGACATTTAATGCCGTTAGTGCCACTTGTGCCAGTAACTCCTATGAAAGTTATACAAACTCATAACTAATGCGCATCCATATTATACACCATCCATCCAACTTGGTTGCCAATCCAATAGTCAATTTCATTCTTGCACCTATTTGCCCATTCCTGAAAACGGAGGGGTCGGGTCTGGGGAAATCGATTTTCCTGGGAGCGAGCACCCCTCTTTGTTGAGGTATAATCCCTTATCACCATCGCTCTTTAAAATCAAATCCAATTGGTAAAAATTGATACAAAAAAACTAATAAACAAATACAGATGATATCATCCTTCAAAAAATAATAACGTGAAAACATGGTAAACCAAAAGGACCCCACTCCGGTTCGGGCAAAACGATTTTCAATTAAGAAACAAGGGGGCAGGAAACAAGGAGGCAACCCAGCTATTTCGGCAAATAGTAGAATGAAAATTAATGATAAAAGTTACATTCTACATACTACTTAATTGGTTATTATTCCTTATCTTTGCACTATGATTCCAAAGAGAACAGCAATAGAAGTCCAAGAGTTATTCTGTTATAATGTCTGTAACGGTTTTCTTGCATTTTGCAAGGACAACAAGATAAACATCACTACAATTCTAAACAATCCAGGTAAAACATCAAAGCAAACGGTATATGCCGTGAGTAGAGGCAAGATAAAATATATCCCCATCATCTGTCTTTGTTACCTTGCCGCGCTACTTGGATTCAGCTCCCCTTCGTTATTGGAACATTATTATATCAATCAAAGTAACTAAATATTTACATCAAAAGTTGCCTGTTGAATTGTCCCCTCAAGGACATACTTTTATTTTTGTCTTCTATTTCACTCTTAAAATATGTAGGATTCGATAAATTTGAGTTGTCTTAAATTTTGCATATGCATTATTTAGGAAAGGCTATTTTTGCAACAAATAATAAATCCTATGTCTACACAAGCAACGATAAAAACATACTCTGTTATTATAGAGAAAGTCAATTCGGGGAGGTATCCTACGAAAAAGGAGTTAACGGAGGCCATTGATGAATATGTGATGGCTAAATCTGACAGAACCATTTCCAGGTATTTGGATGCGTTGAGAGATGATTTCGGCATTGCAATAGAATATGATACCTATAAAAAGGGATATTTCATCAATCAGGAAGAAACGAATGATCTTGACAAGTTCATCAACTTCCTTGAAATTTTGATGTCGGTGAATGTGATTGCTGATAATCTTAAAGACTGGAAAAACATCATCAATTATGTTTCTTTTGAATCTCGTGGAAATTTGAAGGGGCTTGAAAACTTGAGTTTTCTTCTGGATGCGGTAAAAAATAACAAGGTCATTTCATTCAATCATCAGAGTTTTGAAGCAGATAAAGCCAAGAATTATATCTTAAATCCTTATCTGTTGAAGGAATATCAAGGCAGATGGTATGTCATTGGGGCCATTAAAGGCAAAAAGGGAACAACCACTTTTGGTATAGACAGGATTTCTGAATTGAAGGTTATGGATGAAACTTTTAAGCGTGATTCGAAAATTGATCCCATAAAGAATTTTGAGCATGTCATCGGATTGCATTATTCTGATTCGGATGCCGAGGCGGTTATCTTGTCATTTACCCCACATCAGGGCAAATATATCCGCACTTTGCCATTGCATACTTCGCAGGAAATTTTAAAAGATGATGCCGAAGAGTTTCGCATCCGGTTGTTTGTTGTTGCAAACTTTGAATTACGACAAAAGATACTGATGTTTGGAGCTTCGGTGGAAGTTATCGAACCGATTTGGTTTCGTGAGGAGGTGATGGAGGAACTTGGAAATAGCATGAAAAGATATTTATAGAGCAATTTTCTACTTATTAAACCTTTTTGGAAAGTCCTTAAAATAGACTTTTAAATCTTTGTCAATTTTGCTTGATACGGCGAAATGTTTTGACAAATTTACATTTCTCCGTTTAAAACCATAAAACTTTACTTTTTATTTTCGATAAAACGTCTGCAGAAACATTTTCTGCACATGCAATCAATTATGTTGCAGATGCAAAGTTTTCTCTTGCACATGCAATCCATCGTCTTGTTGATGCAAAGTTTTCTCTTGCAGATGCAACCCATCATCTTGTTGATGCAACCCATCATCTTGTATATTCATTTTTGCATTTTGCAGATGCAACACATCGTCTTGCAGATGCAAAGTTGTATGTTGCAGATGCAGTCCATCGTTTTGTTGATGCAAGATAGTTTCTTGCAGATGCAATCTCTTTCAATGCAGAAGACATTTGGAACAAGTCTGACAACACTTTCAATAATACAAAAACGCAATTTATTCTCTATGTCATGATTTGACAGTTTCATGATTGTATCTTTGCAGCCTCAAACATTAATAATTCATAACTCATAATTTATAATTTACAGCAATGACCTTTACCGCCATAGATTTTGAAACAGCCCACCCCAAGCAATGGAGCATTTGCCAAGTGGGATTGGTGCGTGTGGAAAATGGGAAGATAATCGAAAAGGTTTCGATGTTGATACAACCACCAAGGAATTTTTATTGGGATCGGTTTATAGAAATTCATGGCATCACGCCCAGTAGGACATCTGATTCACCCTATTTTGATGAAGTATGGACAAAAGTAAAGCCTTTCATTCAAGACCAGTTGGTGGTGGCGCACAATATGGCTTTCGACGGCACCTGTCTGAAACAGGCTTTGGAATATTACGACCTTGCCCAACCAACCTATGAGCGTGCCTGCACCTATAAGATATATGGCAAAAACCTGAAGACCCTCTGCCAAGAACATAAAATAAAACTAAATCACCACGATGCCTTGAGTGATGCAATGGCTTGTGCAGAGTTGTATCGGAGGTGGGTGATTAAGAAATAAATGTATATTTGCTGGGTTATTAATTATAAAAATGGAAGAAAATGAAGTAAAAGAATTGATGAAGGAAACGCTTAACTTTGTATCTGAAATAAAAACAGTTAGGGCAAAGTATAATGATATTCGGAAAGGAAGTAAACAAAATTTTAATCTCTTTGAAGCATTAGTTAGAGACAAGACTCACCACGAAAAATATCACTCCAATTTTATCGGGTATCTTCTTAATCCAAAAGCAACACACGATTGTGGTACTTTATTTTTAATTAAGTTTTTGGAACATGTAAATAGAGAACATAAAATAAACTTAACAATCTTTAAGGATATAGAATTAGAAAAATGTTGTATCATATTAGAAGACACCAATACTAAAGGAAGAATTGATATTACCATTGAAAGTAAAGATTGGTATATATTTATTGAAAATAAGGTAAGAAGTGGAGAAGGTCATAATCAAATCAAAGATTACTTTGAACATGCAAAACATAATTTTCAAAAGTCCATTTTAGGGATATATTTAACTCTTGATGGAAGCCCTCCTCCAAGTATAAGTAATGATAAGATTATTAATTTGAGTTATAAAAAAGATATTATTGAATGGTTAGAATCATGTTATATGGGTGTAATACGCTATCCTCATATTACTCAAGCAATAACACAATATATAGACATTATTAAAAGTGAAAACATACTAAATATTATGGAAGATAAAGAAATGAAAGAAATCATTGAGTACTTAGAAAAATATCCTGAAAAGGCAATCAAAATTATCGAACACCAAGATGATTTAGAAAAGTCATTAGTCGAATTCATTAAGGAAAAGAGAAATTTATTTTTGAATGAACTAAGGAATAAAATTGAAGGATTAAAAGTTGAAGGGATAACAATTGAAAGATTTGATAGTGAAAGGGCAAAATGTCGTTATAACAATTTTGATTTCTTTATAAGAATAGATCAAGCATATCCAGAAAAGGATGATGGAGGAAAGGGCTTATGGTGGGGACTTTATAATGATGACTCAGGGTATACTCCATTCAAATGTAATATTGGTGATTATAAGCATTGGGATGGAATTAGAATTAATGGTATTAATGATTTCTTATATGATAAAAATGGTTCTGCATTAATATTAGAATCATTTCAAAACGAAAAATTAAAACAAGATATACTTCAACAAATATCATCAGGAATAATTGATAAGATATTGACGAATATCAAATAATTATTCTCCCCTGTCATGTTTTGGCATAGTGGCGCAATAATTTTGCGTCATAACAAATAATTAAAACAATGACAGAAACAATTTTAAAACTAAATGGGGCTGTTCCACAGGAGAGCAGCGTAAAGGAAGAGCTTAAAATTAAGATAGCAACTACTTCCTTGTTTGACATCACTGGCATGAGTTATGTTCATTGCCTAAAAATATATTACGCATATTTTGAAGAGATGCCTAATTTAATATCTTTTAATAGGTGTATTCATCACCCTGAAAAGGCTCTTGAATGGGTTGATGAAAATTATAAAGACAAGATTTTAAAAAGACATTTTCGTCAGGATTATTTTGAATATAAACAAAAAATTGACTTTATTGATGTGATTTATATTCTTGAAGATGGTATTATGATTGACATTGAAACCAATGGAACGATAGTAATTCTATTCGCGAAGAATGGTGAGGCACAAGCCAAATCAATTGCCAATGAATTTCAACGTTTTACCATTAAGAAAAA
The DNA here is from genome assembly GCA_903911135.1 of uncultured Bacteroidota bacterium. GTDB lineage: Bacteria > Bacteroidota > Bacteroidia > AKYH767-A > JABDAW01 > JABDAW01. Next base: position 16,160 of record CAIWCG010000187.1, on the reverse strand, counting down.
GAAAGACATGCATAAAATCAGTATAGTGATTCAGAGAGGACCTGGAGTTGATTTGATGGATTTAGAAAACAAGAAGCCAAAGGTGATAATGGCTCAAAATTACAACGATGATCTTGTGGAAATGCATAAGAAAATAGTGAAGGACATAAACAGAAAAAACGATAGCGGATTGTTTCTATTTCATGGTACGCCAGGCACGGGGAAGTCCACCTACATTCGATATTTGATTCATTGTACAAAAAAGAAAGTTATCTTCATGACTCCTAAATTGGCAGGAAATCTGGATACTCCGCAACTGTTAAACTTGTTGCTCGAAAACCGGAATTCTATACTTGTGATTGAGGATGCGGAAGATTTATTGCAGTCTCGAGACCAGGGAATGAATCCTTATATTTCGATGTTGTTGAATCTAACAGATGGCCTGCTGGGCGGTAATCTTGGAATAAAAATTATCTGCACCTTCAATGGCAATTTCAATAAAATAGATTCCGCCCTGCTTCGCAAAGGGAGATTGATTGCAAAATATGAGTTTAAAGCTTTGAGCATTGCCAAAGCGCAAAGCTTGTCGGATTCATTAGGATTTAAAACAACCATTACCAAAGAAATGACCTTGGCAGAAATCTATAATCAAAACGAGGAAGATTTTGGAGGGAAGGGGGATAGGAAGAGGATAGGGTTTTAGTATCTTACCTTGTTTATAACTTTCTTTATTAAAGTTATAAACAATTAAAAATCCATGAAATTTAAACTGTAATTTTGCATTATGAAAAGTAACCTTAAAAACCTGCTTGAAAATATCCTCGCTGATGAGACTATTAATGAACATGAATTAATAAATCAGATTACTAATGCCATTAATGAAAATAGAACTGATAATCGGGCAAACCGCGAATCTCAAAGTTTATGCGAACTTATAAAGGCAAAAATATCGGATTTAAAGAATAATGAAAAGCCTGAAAATATAATCAATACAGGTTTTGACAGTTTAGACCAAATATTTGGAGGTTTTGCTCCAGGAGAATTGATCTTATTGGGCGGAAGGCCAAGTATGGGGAAAACCCAATTGCTAATAAACTTGATGCTTAATATTTCAAAATCATCACCAGTATTATTTTATACATACGATTTATCGGAGCATGCACTTATAAACCGATTTATTTCCTGTCTTACAACTATTAATATTGGTAAAATACATCTTAATAAGATCAATGAGGAAGAAATGGAAACACTTAGCAAGCTCACAAGCTGCATTAAGGATTATAAAATCTATATCAACGATACATGCAATAGCTCTTTGTCTTCATTCAAAGCCACATGTCAGAAAGAAATACAAGAAAAGGGAGCAAAGGTTATTGTAGTGGATTACATTCAAATGATGAGTTCCTATAAATTTAGGAACAATAGAGAGGCTGAAATAAGCCTTATCTCAAGAGAATTGAAGAATATTGCAAAGGACTTTAATGTTTCTGTAATAGGAATAAGCCAATTGAGTAGAAGCGTAGAATCAAGGGGGGGCAATAAACGGCCTCACCTTTCAGATTTGAGAGATAGTGGTGCATTGGAACAAGATGCAGATAAAGTTCTTTTAATGTATCGCCCTGAATATTATGGCATTACTCAGGACGAAGATGGAAATAATATGGCTGGCGTAGTTGAAATTATTGTGGCCAAAAATAGAAATGGAATGTTGGGAACAGCAATGTTGAAAGTAAACAGTGAATTTACCAATTTCACTGATTTGGAAAACTATACAGAGGATTTTACTTTCTCATCAGATCGATTAAATGAGTTAGATTCTCTGTATTAATATAATGAGCCGTTGCATCAAAATTATGTGTCAAACATTAAAGACATGGTGGTTGTGTACCTGCAACCCATTTACAAATGGAAGAATTGAATTTCGGCATTTACTGCGATGCTCACTTCGTTCCGCTTCTCGTAAATACCGTATAATCAAAGATAATTAGCAACGGCTCTTATTTATTTAATACTAAAATAGATTCAAACAATGGATTCAGCCAGTGAAATAGTAAAGATTGCCAAAAAGAATAAAGCAATATTGATGAAACATTTTTCTGGAAATAAAGCATGGCCGGAAAGATTATTAAAGAAATACCAGAAGCATGAACTTAATGCTATGATGTTTCTTGCCATGGAAAAGCCGCTTGAATTTTGCAGGTTTACCAAAACAACCTTTTTTGAATTGGAAAAAATCATTAATAATCCTGAATACACACATCATCAGATTGCCAAAAAAAAGGGAGGATACAGAAATATCCATGCCCCATCAAAGGAACTTAAGAGTATTCAAAAGCGATTCAACTACTTTTTGCAAGCGTATTACCTCATGATAAAACCCATTGAAGTGCATGGCTTCGTGGTCAACCCGCATTATTTGGGCACCTATTGCAATATCGTAGCCAATGCAAAAGTACATGTAAAAAAAAGATACGTGCTAAACATCGATCTGCAGGACTTCTTTCCAAGTATCCAAGCCTATAGGGTCAAACGGCTATTCCTCTCTTCTCTATTTGAATTCAATGAACAGACAGCCACCGTACTTGCTCTTCTAACCACCTATCAAGGAAGCCTACCTATTGGCGCCCCCACATCACCTGTCATTTCCAATTTCATTTGCATGGACTTGGACAGAGATTTGAAGGAAATTTCCTCCCAGAATAATTTAGCCTATACCAGATATGCAGACGACCTTACCTTCTCATGCGATTCCGGAATCAGTAATGTTCTTCTCGATGAGATAATCAAAATCATCAGGAATAACAAATTTGAAATTAACGAAAGGAAACTTCGACTGAAGCTGGCACATCGGAGACAGACAGTGACAGGAATAACAGTTAATGAGAAGGTAAATGTTGACAGAAAACTCCTTAAGAAGATTAGGGCAATGGTTCACGATTTAAGGCTGAATGGCATCGAGTCGGCAACAAGAAACCATTTTAACCTATCGGAAGGAAGCGACGACAGACTAAAATCGAAATTCATCAATCGACTGGAAGGATACATCAATTTTGTTGGGCAGGTTAGAGGCAAATCCGATCCGTTTTACCTAAAACAGAAATCATTATTCGATGGGATTTTTAAAACGCAAATAATTGAAATTTAAAACAAAATAATATGGAAAAGAAACATCATGTCCACAATCTAATCATCTTGGATGAAAGCGGTTCAATGGAATCGATCAAAGAAACAATCATTCAGGGTTTCAATGAAATCGTGCAGACTGTCAAGGGCATCCAGAAGCAATACCCCGAACAGGAGCACTTCATCTCCTTAGTCTCTTTCAACGGATTGGGCATGAAGACCCTACACTTTATGGATCCGGTAGATTCATTGGAAACCATTAATTCAAAGACGTATCATCCTGATGCTTCAACGCCCCTTTATGATGCCATGGGATTTACATTTGCTAAGGGAAGGAAAATATTGGAAGGACAAACTGATTACAATGTTCTTGTGACGATACTAACTGATGGGGAGGAAAATGCCTCCAAGGAATATTCGGGAGCCGCCATCAAGAAAATTATTGAGGACCTTAAGAACAACAACTGGACATTCACCTATATCGGAACCGACCATGATGTTGAAGCTTTTGCCGCATCCATTTCAATAACCAATACTATTAACTTTAAAAGAAGCAAGAAAGACATTGATACAATGTTTCTAAAGGAAAAGGATGCCAGATTCAATTACAGTAGAAAGATAAAGGATAAGGAAGATACAAAGGACGATTTCTATAAGAATGATCCATCATAAGATAAAAAAGACAAAAATACTACTTGCCTGCGTTTACTATATTGAAGATTTTTCTGTTACAATCTGAATACAATAACCCTATTACCAATTGGTTTTATTTTATTAATTTTGGCGGGTGAAAATTAATATAATGATTTGCAAATAAGTTATGGTCTCAAAAGTCATCAATAAAACGAAATCACTATAGATTGAACAATTTGAAGGAAAGGACATTTCCTTGCCCTTTTATGAGAAGTATTATCCTTTGATGGATAATTTTGCTTGGTAAAGGGATAGTATTTATAAAGGATGTAGAATAAATGTAACTTGATTTCAATTTCAATAATTATATGTAATTTTCCGCCATTAAAAATAAATCCATTTATGCCTGATTTTAGATTCCGACTACCGCCAATTGGGGAACTGACCAATGCCCAACAAATTGCTTATCATGATCCAGGGGCATTGATGATTACTGGGGGACCAGGCAGTGGGAAAACTGTGGTGTCAATTTATCGGTTTAGAAGAACAATGCTGAATGACCAGAATGGGATGTTCTTCACTTTCAATAGAACCTTGATGGCATCAGTCAAGGGAACATTCAGACAAGCAGCAGAAATTATCTTTCCTGATTTGGCAGATAACCAAAGAGCAGATTTGATAAACCATAAAGTTGCATCAATCTTTGAATGGTATGGTGGAAGATTTCATGCTGCTTTAAGTGAAGACCAAGCTGAGGCAATAGAAAATAATTTTAGAAATTACATCAATGCTAACCGAAATGGAAATCGATACAGAGAAATAGTAATTGACGAATCACAAGATTTGCATCCGAATATTATTAGTAATTCACACTTGCTTGCAAACCTTGTGAGTTGCGGAGCAGACCGTTCACAGGATTTGCAAGGGCATTATGCACCAAACCCTGCTGATGATGTAATTTTTGATTTGCTCCCCGACAACACAACACGGCAGGAACTTACAAGAAATTTCAGAAACACAAAAGAGGTTTTTGAATTTGCAAGACAATTTGTTCCCGAGGATTTAGATGTTCAAAATATTGATACAGATGATTTGCCTGAAGGTGAAGTACCTGATTTGCGAGGCGGTTTAAGTGTTGATTTGCAGAATAATCTTATCAAAGAAATTATTGAGCAAAATCCAGCTCTCAACATTGGAATTTTGGTGCATTTCAAAAGTCAAATTCTCACACTAAAAAGTTTTTTAGAACAGAACGGTTATTCATGTGCTGCTAACGCAGCAGATGCAACTTCCTTTTCTTATTACTACAATGGAATGCCACAAGTGGACAAGTATGTAATGGAAAATAGATTACGAACTCCTTTCATTCTAACTTTTGATTCATGCAAAGGGTTAGAGTTTGACATAGTAATCATCCCATATTTTGAAAAAGCAAATTGGGCTTTGAGCACTCAAAGGCAAGAACGAAATGACGAAGGAAATTGGATAAATGTTTTTAATGCAGATGGAACTCCAAAAATGTGGGCAACTCCAAACCATTACTATGTAGGAGCAACAAGGGCACGGCGACAACTTTACATTCTCTACAATGAAAATCCAAGCATTCTTGACGTGCACAATGACGAACATCAGGATTTATTTCAATATGATTTACCTTTTTAAATTGTAACTTCGCACCAATGGCAAGAGAAAGAAAACCAAATATTAAATCACCAAAATCCAGTTCCCCCAAAAAGGAAATGGTTACCAATATGTTTGATGAGTTGCAGAGGGAAAAACACGAGGACACAGCAACAATTATAGACGATTCTATATACAACAAAAAAGAAATTGTGTTGTATGATGCAAGCAAAGAAAAGGAGAAAGAAACTGTATCAAAAGAAAGCAAGGAGAAACCAAAATCGTTTGACTTTAGCAAGAGCATTTACTTGCAATTGCACAAAGGAAACATCTACACAATTTTCAGTTCGGCAATCATTGCGCCAGCTATGCACATTAAGAACCGTGCCTTTACTGACAGCCAAAGTTTACACGAGAACTTATTAGTTTTTGCTAATAGTAATATAGCAGACCTTGATGAAACACAAGTTTTGCTTGAAATTAATTTCAAGGTATCGGAAGAAAATATTCTTAACGCTGTTAATGCTGTTGCTTTCTCACAACAACCTTTGCCAATTTCAAGAATCAAAAAAATCTATACTGCTAATGAGGCAGTAAAAAAAGATATTGTTCAAACTTCATTAACGGCAGACGGAGGAATTATTCCCGAACAACTTGTGCAATCATCTTTTCCAAAGGAACTTGCACAAGCAGATTTAACAAGAGCAACTAACGACACAGGAAAAGATTATTCTTCCGCATTGCAGAGGTTTGATAAAATTTTAGGTGCATTCGCATACTTGAAAAATTTTTCTTGGTTGCTTGTAAATAAGTCAGACCAATTGAATGTTGTTCCGCAACATTTCTTCTACATGGCAAATGCTGTTTCAGCATATTCAGATTTCAGAAAGCAAAAGAACGACAGAGCAACTTTGTTCTATAGACAACTTTTCGGAATACAGAATGAAATTGAGAAACCATTTTTGAAATGGATATTCACCCGCCTTAACAACGATAAAAATTTTACTGACAACGACACAAAAGATTTTGGCTCTGCTTTTCTTACGACAATTCAGAACAATGATTTTCATTCAACGGCAAAAAGATTATTGAATGATTTAACCGATAGCTTGAAACGTAAAAAAGCAATTCAGGAAATTTGGCAGCAGCAAGAAAGCGATAAAAGTTTTCTTTACTTATTTTCTTTTATACGGAACTATGGTAATGCAAGCACCGAAGACAAATCAACTTCCCGTAAAGACATTCCTGAAATAATTACAACTGACCCATTCATTGGAGAATATGTTTTTGCTTGCCTTGGATATTTCTACGGTTACAAACTGCTAAGAAATTTTGAAGAGAAGATTAAAATAAACGACAAATTTATTTCTGACTTTGTAGAATTGGCAAGACCATTGCCTTTGAAGTTTGACCTTACAACTTTATTTGATTACGCAATTATTGAATCAGCTTATCAATTAGTTTTTAATGACAATCCCAACACAGACAATTTTCAATTCTTAGAATCACCCTCAATCAAAAGAGAATTTGTAAGGAGAGCAAGCAACCTTCCATCTGAATACACTTTTACTTATGAAGAAGTGTTAGGCAAATTCAATTTCATGATAAAGCGTAAATCTTCTATTGACGATGCAATTGAACAATTGAACAAAGTTGCAGAAGTTATTCCTGTTGTTTCAGAATTGGGAGTTTACTTGTTGCGTAACAGTGTAAACAAAAGTTGGATTAGTTCCCCTGACTTTTTATCACTCTCTGAAAAGTGGAAGTTCATTGTGTCATTCAAACGAGAGCATATTATTGAAGCAATGCGTGCAGGAAAAATAAATCCCAAAGAACTTGTTCAACGCCTTGACATCAGTAAGCAATCCAAAGAGTTTTAATGACACATACTGAATTAAAGGAAAATATAATTCCGCTAAATGCCGATTCACTTGTCAATTTCATTGAGGAACACAAAAATGAAATCCGGCTTTTCTTTTTACAGACAGAAACAAATCGTGATGTAACAGATTCTATTGAGAAAATTCTTTTAAAAATTTCTCAATTGGCTTTATCATCCGCAATAAAATCTACAATCCAAGTTCAATCCTTTGTAACGCATCTTGCTTTTTATTTCAAGAGAATTAACAACAGACAATTTGCAGACACTTGTTTTAATATCTTGAACGATTCTGTTTTCAAAAAAAGAATTGGAGCATGGTTACATCACAAACGGTATCAGAATTTTCAAGAACACATTACACAGTTCAGAAGATACATTGAGAAATTATCTGAGGCCAGATATGACGATGATGGCGATTATACTTTTGATTTACTCAATGACTTGCATGAATATCAATCTTCCGCTTACAGCAAACTCAAAGAACCATACAGAACACAGCTTCAAGAATTATTTAGTGATGTTGCTTTGAATGCCGAATTTATACTTCTTGAAGAATTTGAGATTCATGAAACTCATTTGATTCCAACTTTAGAAGTTGAGGACTACAATCAAAAGGAATACAAACCATCCGAATTTTCAGATGAGATATTTGAAAACAATTTCCTGAGCTATCTGAGAAGAAATTCTATCGGGTATCCCAACATTCTTTTAGGTTACGACAAAGACACAATCATAAAATACATCATCAGGCAAGGACAAGCTGACTTTGATGCGGATTATAATGGAGGAAATTTACGGGCAGAAGATATTGTAAAGTTGTATTGCTACTTCAATATGCGAATGCACTTCTTCACTTCACTTTCAATTTTTGAACGAAGTCAGATTGTTGAGAACTATTATAATTCAGGGGGTAAAATAAAATTCATTGACATTGGTTGCGGACCTGCTACAAGCGGTCTTGCATTGGTTGAACACATCTGCAATTTGACTGAAACAAATGTTGCATTTGATTATTATGGTGTTGATAGCTCATTGAAGATGCAAGAAAGAGCCGATGCGATAATGACTAACTTTGCATTTGGTGAATCAAATTACAAAGAGTTTTTTCACGATGTTTCGCAAATAGACAAGCGAACACTTTCAAACAGCACTTGCATCGTTATCAATGCTTGCTATTTGTTTGCAAGTTCAACTTTGGATTTAACAGGATTGGCAGCGTTCATAAATGAGTTACGAGAAATGTATCCGTTCAAACCGAAATACATTTTCTTTCAAAACCCTGAATATGATTTCTTGAATGAAAATTATTTTAGGTTCAAAATATTAATAAATGTGAGTGAGGAGGATATTGATTTCTCTAAAATCGAAATCATTCATTACCATACACAGAGAAATCCATACAAACCTGCTACAAGAAAAAGCGTTTACTTTGAAATAGTGAAATTCTAAATTAAATGTCATGAGTTACGATTTGTTTAATCCAGCACCCGACAATTACGGTTCACATACATTATTGCACAGCTTAACTCCTAAGACAATGGAAATTGCAATTAGTGGGTTGAAAAACATTCCTGACTTTATTACAAGTCAAGAGGAACAAGATTTAATTACTGCAATCAATAACGAAAAATGGTTAACGGATTTGAAAAGACGAGTGCAGCATTACGGATATAAATACGATTACAAAAAAAGAAGTTTGGATTACTCCATGTTCATTGGAGAAATTCCTCAATGGGCAAAAGTTGTTGCTGGCAGAATTGTTGAACAAGGTTTGATGAAAAAAAATCCAGACCAAGTTATCGTTAATGAGTATTTGTCAGGACAGGGAATTGCTGACCACATTGATTGCGAACCTTGCTTTGAGGACACAATTATTTCTTTGAGTTTAGGTTCAACTTGTATTATGGATTTCAAAAATATATTTGACAAAAAAGACAAACACGAACTTTTGCTTGAACCGAGAAGTTTGATTGTGATTAGAGGTGATGCACGATATAAATGGTCTCATGGGATTCCTTCTAGAGAAAAGGATAAGTGGTTAGGTCAAACCATTATAAGAGGGAAGCGAATTTCATTAACATTTCGCATGGTCATATTAAAGTCAAAATGAACACTCTTTTTCCTTTAGAACAATTAGAACAAGTTAAAGAATTTACAATTCTTAGCGCATCAAGAATGACTGATATGCCAAAATATTATTCATCTGATTTAATACTTGAAGTGCAAAATCGAATAGATAAAGGTATAAATATTCATACATTAGTTCTTTGGACAAAACATCCAATTGCGTTATTAGAAAATCCACTATTTGAATTTTTAAAAAAACTTAAATCAAAAGGGATTCAATTATATATTCAATTAACCGTAACAGGCTTAGGAGGTGCTGTGGTTGGCAGCAAAACGGATGGAAGTGATTTAATGCTTGAACCAAATGCTCCAAAATATAAAGACTCGCTTTTATTATTACCTAAATTAATAGAATTAGTTGGGAAACCTGAACGTATTCGTTTCAGAATAGACCCTATCTTAAGAGTAATTGATTCAAATAACAGGATAATTTCAAACCTTAAATATTTTCCAATAATAGTTGAAAATGCCAGTAAATTAGGTATAGTTAATTTTAGTTTTAGTTTTTTAGAAAAAAACACCCACAATAAAGTAGACAAGCATTTTGATGAATTAGGTGTGGCTATTGCACCACCAGATGAAAACGAAAGATTAAAAACTATACAATGGATGATTGAACTCGAGCAAAAATATAATATAAATATATCGGCATGCTCGGTGCCAGGATTACCTATATCAAAATGTATTGATGGAGATTTTTTGCAAAGTATTCATGACAACAAATTATTAACCTCAAATAAAAAACCTTTTAAAAGGAAATTATGTGGTTGCACAGTATCCATTGATATAGGTGGGTGGCCACCTAAAAAGTGTTATACAGGATGTCAATATTGTTATTCAAAGTCAAGTTACTAATATAATCCGAAGGAAAGAATCTTCAGTTCAATTTATTGAATTCTTAATAATTATTTATTACCATAACCACTTACTTGGATAACACAAATACCTTTCTTGTCGCCCTTATGTATTCTAAAATCGATTCAGAAATAGTCAAGACACAAAATTTGTATCGTATTTAGGATAAATCGGCCCCTAAAATTGTTAAGGTAAAGAAACTTGAAATTAAAGCTTTTTATCAAACCATAGAATTTGATGAAGAAAGGTATGCCATAAGGTATTATGGCATCGTTGATGGGATTTCAATACTAAAAAGAGCAACATTATTTCCAAAAGTAGTCCGCAATACAAAATCAAATAATGAGTAAAATAGAATTACTGCCTATACTTAATTTAGAAAGGTCTATTATATATAAACGAAACAATTTATTGTTTTCATTTCAATACAAAAGAAAAATTTCTAAGAGCTCTTGAAATCAATCGTCAATATAAATATAGCGTTTTAGAAGATATTCTTTAGGCAAGGTTTCTTGAAGAGAAAATATCTACAGAAAGACAATTGTTATATAAAGGTGCGGAAATAATTACTTTCTTTTTAATTTGCCATTTTCCGCTAACCCGAAATATAAACATAGAATATTTTGTCGATAAATTCCAGATGGATAAAACTGCCGTCCAAATGATAAAAGCAGGAACAATTATTTGGAAAGTAAAGGCTGGTCAGTCCTCCGTTTCACAACCGAGAACTTGACCAAAAATATATACAAAAAATGAGTGTAAGGTCTGTTATCCCATAGACAAATATAGAGGAACACAAGATGAAACCGATTCAAAGGATTATCATTTAATCTACCAGACGATGATTCGCTATTAATGTTTTTTTTGATTAATTTAAACACTAAGGACTGTAATTGAAGTTCTTGTTTTCCTCACACATTCCTCCTCCTCAAGCACCCAATCCGCTGATTATTAAAACCATAACGTTGGCTCATAATCAAATAACTGCCAATGGATGAAACCGAAGTAGTAGCAATTAATCAAACTAAATCCCAAATTAACTCATGGAGGTGCTGATTCCATTAATAAATTAAATAAACTGCCTTATGTAGCCTTTCCTTAATATTTAATTAATCGATTTTACAAATCATCAATATTGGTTGAGGCATTTCTTTCTGCCTCCACATCATGAATAAGTGTGTTCATATTCCTTCCGAAAGAGTATATTTCTCCTAAAGTAGCCTCCTTTTTGAAATGATGCGTGATTCCTAATCGTTGAGCAAGGAGGTTGGCATCCAATTCGCTTAAGGCCTTAAACTCTTTTCTTGCAATCAATCTTCCTGGACGAAGAAGAGCACTATCCAATTTTTTTAAATCAACATTGAAAGTGCAGATTATCTGAAGATTCAACATATCATTCAGTAATCCATCGGTCATATTTAGAAGGTTTGTTACACCTTGAATCCGAATTCCTTCTTGGCGTTTTGCAAGCAAGGGTTCTGCATCTTCAATAAGAAGAACTACAAAGTAACCTTGTCTTGAATAATGTTCTACTTGAGTTGAAATAAAGGTCATGAATCCTGGCTCGACTAAGTGATCAACCATATTGGGCGGCATGTATATAACTATCTTCTTATTGTTCGCCATGCTACGCAACAAATGTCTGATATAATAGGTTTTTCCTGTACCCGGCTCACCATGAAATAACACTAACCCCTTGCTTTCATTAAGAAATCGTCCCATCAATTCGTTATGAAACTTTGCAAAACCATAACCATAATTCAGGTCGAGGTCTTTTATCTCGAAGTTATCTTCCACGGCATGAGATTTAAGGTAGAAATTCTGACTATACTGAACCATGTAAATTTTAGGTTTGTCAGGTATGCGTTCCAGAGAACACATCCGCATGATACTTTCCAATTGTCTTTCAAAAACCTTATCTCTCTTTCCAGAACCATCACTTGGACGAAACAAAACAATATTGCTCGTTCGAACACCAGAGTATTCATATCTTATTATTTGACGAATATAATTCGGCACATCATATTCATTGTCATCTTCAGTTGAAATCTGCGGAGCCTGCAAGACATAACCTTCATTAGGAAAGCTCAATGTATACTTAACCAATCTCTCCTCTTCAAAATCATATTTTTCAGTGCATGTATGAAGCTCATTCGCACCCATCTTTTCTTTTAATTCTCTCATAAAGGCAATAGCTTCAATTCGATCTCCAGAATAGGTTATTATGGATGGCGATTGATTATTTTTAAGAACATAATATCGAGGTGCAGAGAATATGTCAGGGGTGGGGCTTGCCTCTTGTAACCATCTTGCCAGCTGTGGATCAAGGTCCTGAATGGAGAGCATTTTTGAAGGAACTTTTCCGTCACTATCATTGTCGATATTCATTGAAGTTGAAGACGTTTCAGCATCCTCAACAATGCTCAAATATTCTTTAAATGGTGGTTGTTCGCCATAATAAACCAATTCACGAACCCATACATTTGTAATTTCACTTTTATAGTATTTCCATTTCTCAATCCAATTACCAAATGCATCTCTTTCCCAAGCATTCTCTTCAAAATCCTCACTGCGTTTAGCAACTTTCTCCTTTACCTTTCTATCGCCATTGGCATCATAATCATCATAGCACATTATTCTTTGATCTAAACTCCCATCAGCAGTATAGGTTGCTAATTCGACACAGTTGCCCTTATGATTATTCTTAAAAGTAGTTCTTCGCATGATATTTCCTTTCCCATCTTCATCAATGCCCTCTATCTTAAACCCCTTGTCATCATATATAATTCTATTCTTGGAGGTTAATAATTCTTCCTTTCCGTAATAAGTATTATGCCCAAGAGTGTTACCCTTTTCATCATAGAGGTATTCGTATCTGCTGCTTATTGTTCCATCTCCTTGAAATGTGCAATTTTCAATGCATTGGTCCTTTTCATTGAATTTATAAGTGCTGCTGTGTGCAATACTTCCATCTGCTTTATGACTAACCATAGAAGCATATTGCCCATTATTACCATAATGCACCTTCAATAATCCACCGTCTTTTGTAAAATGATGCCTTTCAGTCATTTTTCCTGCCTCGTTATAAAAGGTAATGTTATTAGTTTCAACCCCCATTAATTCATCCTGTTTACCCCGAATGATCTTATCCCCTTTATAAAAAGCCTTATGATAGGTCTCTTTAACCGAATTTACCGCGCCTTTCATGTCATGCAATTCAACATCGGTTTGTTTTACTGCAACGATGGGTGTTTCTATTTCATTAGAAGGTTCAATGTTTTCCTTTTTCTTTGCCATATATTGTTTTTAATTTATAAATAATCAATCTACATCATGTATCAGCGTATTCTTGCTCTTTGCTTTTGCATAGATTTCTGCAAGGGTAGATGCTGATGTGAAATGATGCTTAATACCTAACCGTGATGCTAATAGATTCGATTCGAATTCAGGAAGTGCTTTGAATTCTTTTCGGGCAAGTAATCTTCCTGGTCTTAACAAGGCTTTATCCAATTTGCTGACCTTTACATTGAAAGTGCAGATGATTTGTATATTCAGCATGTCATTAAGCAGTCCATCAGTCATGTTCAGAAGGTTAGAAACCCCTTGAATTCTTGTATCAGAAGAACGTGAAGCCAGAATTGGTTCTGCATCCTCTATCAACAATACACAAAAATTGTTTTCTTGAGAAAATTGCTGAACCTCATTGGAAATAAATGACATGAATTGAGGCTCCACCATATAATCCACCATGTTCGGTGGCATATAGATAACTATCTTGTTTTTATTCGCCATGGAACGAAGGAGGTGACGAATATAATAGGTTTTCCCTGTGCCAGGTTCTCCATGAAACAATATCAATCCTTTGTTTTCATTCTCAAACCGATCCATCAGTTCATCATGAAAATCTTCAAAACCTTGTCCATAATTCAAGTTCAAATCTTTTATTTCAAAGGTATCATCTACGGCATGTCCCACCAATGAATATGCACCATTGCCAGATACTTGAACCATATATATTTCAGGTTTGGATGGTCTTTCAACAAGCTTGCACATGTCTATCAAGCTGAATAATTCATCTTCAAAACCATAGTCTCTTTTGCCCGATTCATTGCTTGGATGAAACATGCTGAGCTGGCTGGTATGAAGTTCACTGTATCTTCTTTCATCCAGACCATACATTGCATCAGGAACATAAAAATCATCTTCATTTCGTTCTTGAATCTGGAAGGCATTCAATAAATATTTTCCTTCTAGAAAACTTAATGTATAGCGAATCATTGATGGGTGCATTGAATTTTCTCTGTCCATCACAAAAGTATTAATTATTCTTCCCTCCAATTTCTCCATAAGTTCTCTCTTCAGAAAGAAGGATTCGCAATCCATGCCGGCATAGCTGTATGTTGATGGAAACTCCTTATTCTTCAAAACATAATAACGCAATAGTGGAAACATCTCCGAGGCACTGCCTTCGGTCATCCATTTCAATTGTTCTTCATTCATTTCAGCCATAGGATTTGTTGCAATTGTTGCAGGAACAGCAGCATCTTCTTTCGGTGGTTTTATGATCATTGCAAGCGTATCTTTATAATCCAAGAAAATATCCTTGGAGTCATCATCATAATAAGTAATGTCCCTAACTACGATGTTCATCGCCGCTTTCTTGTAATAAACAATCTTCCTGATCCAGTTTCCGTGCGAATCATCTTCAAAAACATTCCGCCAATGGTATTGTTGATATAGTTCAGCACTCGGATCGGTAGAGACCATTTTTCCTAAATGGTTCATTTTATAATTATAGACCTTGGTTTCTGTCAAATTATCGTGAGTATCGTATTCATGTTCTTCAAGCATATTGGATTTTTCATCATAAAGCCAAGTGTGTCTGTATTGCTTAATTCCTTCTTCATTAAAATGGGTAGAATCATAAAGATGAGTCCCATTATCATAATAGGTATATATGGTATACCCATTCATTTTGCCTGAAGCACCGAATTGTTTACTCTCTTTAGGCCTGCCCTGTTCGTCATAGATTGAAGTTGTTCTATACCCTAGCGTACCATCAGCATTATTCCATCCATTTTCACAAATGAATCCATGTTTATCGTAAATATTCCAGCTAATTAAATATTCAGATCCATCCTTATTATACATAATGCGCTTCAAATTTTGTCCTGATTCATTATACGGCGATATATTATATGCGCCATCAGGCTGAAATCCTACAAACTCCATTCGCATACCCTTTTCATCATAGCTTACAAGTTTGTTGGTATGATCATCGTCGCCACCATGTGTCATCACCCCGGCTACAGTAACTCCATTTCTTCTCATCGCCTTATGAAATGTCTCCCTGCATTGCTTCACAGGTCCTTTCAATTCATCTTTTTCTACATCAGTCTGCTTTGCAGGAACAACAACCATTTCCGCTTCGGTAGAAGCTTCCTTGTTTTCTTTTTTCTTTGCCATTTTATTGTTTTAATTTTTACCTACGATCCGATACATTCGAACCCGGTGGATGCAAAGATACACTATTCATACAAACAAACGGAATATTACTTGCTTTGCTCGTTATGCATCGAATATTCTCGTTGTTACTCTTATGATGCCTTCATCAGGAATTTCATTTCTAACCAACCGCCATATTTTTATATCTCCCCCACCCTCAAATCTGAAAACTATAAAAATATAGCTTTGGGTCTAAGTCATTAAATTGTGGTATAGATTATAATTAATTTAAATGAATATCGGGTTATGTGTACCATTTAAAAATTGAAATTTACAGCCGCCACCATTAATCTATCAAATACTTTTTCACCAAAATTCCTCCTATTAAGCTTATAACAGAATTCATCGAGATAGTTTTGTATGTATTTATCGGATACTGAATGATGAATTCCCAACAGTTGTCTTTTTGCATTAGCAATAACAGTGTGAACCCAGG
>CAIWCG010000186.1 GCA_903911135.1 uncultured Bacteroidota bacterium | reverse complement strand
TGCTTGGTATCGGCAATGGGCAAGCAGCGGCTACAGCGGATAGCGGGACGCACCTTGATGCGAGAAGATGCCATAGGCTCCAAGAAAGAATTAGGAATTAGAAATTAGAAATTAGAAATTAGGATGGGGGTGTTTTTGGCAATGAAAAAGCCCCGGAAGAGGATTCTCCCGGGGCTTTATGAAAATAAAAACCTTTTTTAGATTTTGAGGATTAATAATACCATCTTCTGGTAAGATTAAAGCCAATGCAATAACGGCTGGTGCTGAAATCGTTTTGATTGAAGACGTTATTGTATTGTGGCACGAGGCCTTGGTAATTGCCCATGAACAGCTGGAAGGTGTGGCCGGAGGTTCCGAATTCGAAACCGAAACTTACGTTTGGTTTTGGATTGCCAACGGTGTGCTGGGTGAGTGGCTGGTCATAGTTTACGATGAGGGTCATTTCATCGGTCAGTGAATATCTGCCGGCAGCTGATAAGGCAAGGTGCATGTTTTTCAGGGCTGGCACGGTATCGGGATAGTCGACTACGCGAGGTACGTTGTTGAAATAAGAGATGCTTGGCGCCACTTGCAGGGATAGTTTGCTGGAGATTTTTCTTGCGATGATCAACTGATGGAAATAGGAATATCGGTCGATGTCTTGAGCGAAGTTACCGGCTTTTGGCAAGGTGGAGCAGGCGAAGTTTGCAAAATACGTCATGCTTAATGCTCTGATTCCGGAGGTTGTTTGCTTCATGATGGCCCACTTTGCATTTCCATCCCACAGCATTTGGTTTTTGGTGAATCCGAAACCAACCTGAAGGTTATTGATAGGAGTAAGCGTAAAGCCAAGACGCATGTTTGCAGCACCATAGATTCCCAAGAAATCATCGTAACCGTTATTGATGGTTCCAAAACGGTGCTGAATTACAAACTCCCAACTTTTTGCTTTAGGCACCATAACGGTTTGGTTATCGATGATATAATTTCCACCGAAGGTATTTCTTACATAGGTCAAAGTTTCAGGGGCTTTTGTTTCAGCTGCATCCTGGGCTTTGGCGTTGAAAGAAAACATACTTAAGCAGGTAACGGTTAGGAGCGTAATCCCTGCCAATAAATTTATTTTAAATGGTATTTTCATTTTAATATTTTTTAATTTTAATTAATTATTCTTCGCACCTTGAGTAATCCATGCAAGAAACAAGTCGTTTAAATCTTCAGGATTACTGGATTTTCCCATAGGCATGGCTGGAGTAAGTTTTCCGGTTAAATAACCATATAACTTACTGCTTTGCGGATCGCTTAAACTGATCATCCCTGCCGATGGACTGGTAATGGCACCGAAAGCTTTGCTTGCAGTCAAATCAGGGGCTTGTCCTCCCCCAACATGACATCCGGCCACAGCACAATATTTTGTGAACAATGGTACCAGATTCTTTTTAAAGGATACGGCAAAACTGATTTTCTTTGCTTGCGGCTTGATAGTCAGCGTTGAGTCCTTTTGACATCCAATAAATACAACAATAGATACAAAAAGCATTATTGTCGTTAACATAATTTTTTTCATAACTGAAAAAATTAATTGTTAATATTATTTATTAAAATGCAGGATCAAACCTGAAGCAACTGCATGTTCGTTATCGGCACCGTCAAACATTACACCTAAACCAAATGGTTGGTCAGCAAGACCAGAGAAGTCAACATCCTGATTAAGAATATCGCTGGTCTTCAATGCACGCTTAACCAATAATTTCCAACCAGAACCTGTCCAATACATATTTGCAGTTACATTACCACGGCTTCCAGAATATGCACCTACAATTGTTCCGGCTATGCAATTGCTACCTAAGGTCATATTGGCACCTGTACCTACAGTTTGATAGGAAGGGTCATTTGTTGGGTCAATCGTTGTACCATCGCTAAGTGTAAGAACACCTGTAGAACTAACAGCTATAACTTTATAGGCAGGGCCATTTGCGAAACTGGTATCACCTACCATAACACCGCCATTATAACCACCAGGCATTGTTTTATAAATATACTTAGGAACATTAACACCACCAATGGATTGCTTGTTGCTTCCACCACCATCACTAGCAACACTTTGAGGATCGTTATGCAATTGGTTAACATTTATTGCACCGCTTCCCCAATCAAAATAGGTGTCATTACCTTGATGAGCATTCAAAGCTTGAATTGAACGAACTCTCCAGCAATCCAATTTTTCGATTGGTCCATTGGTATACATAGCACCACCATAATTTGGAGTGCTTGTAATTAGGCCTGAAGCAGTATCTAGGGTAAGAGTAGGAGAGTTAACGTGGCAAACACCAAAACAGCCACCTGTTTTAAATGATGCACAAGAATTTGCGATATCAAACGCAACTGTAAATTGATCTTGAAGGAAGGATGGTCTTGTCATGATTCCATTTATATCATAAACAGGTGCAGCGGTCATCTGAGCCCAAACATGATTTGTAGTATCAAAATACCAAGGAGAACTGTAAACCCCCTTTTTCTTTGCATTCCATTGAAACAAGAAATAAATGTTATTAGCATCATACATCGACTGCATAGTAACCGAAGTTGAATTACCAATAAATCCAGTAAAGGTATTATTTCCTAAATCTGGAACAACGGCGTTTACTGTAATTGCAGGGGCATTGCTCCATGCCGCATCGAGAGAACCGTTCCATACTGTAGGATATGTATTATTGCTATTGCCACTTAATACATTAGCAGTTCCTTGAACACAAAACAAGGTATCAGAACTTGCAGGCGTAGAAGGTGTAGGTGGCTGATTAAGTACTTGATCATGTTTAGTACATTTTATTCCAGTAAACATGATTGCTACAATAACTAATGTGGCTAATGAATATTTTTTTAAATTTTTCATCTTTAAATTTCTTTTAATTTTATAAATATTTTACAATTAAGATTTAATTGATCGATTTACTATTTCGCAAATGTGCGTATATAGTTTAACACTTGCCAACGTTGTTGTTCGGTCAAAGTCTTTTTTCCAGATGGCATTGGTTTCCTACCTTCAGTAATTTTCCAAAACACTTCACCATCAGTTTGACCTTTCATGCTAGCATTGTTCAGTGGGTCAAGCGGTTTGTCAAGTTCTGATGCATTAGGACCATCACCCATTCCTTTTTTACCATGACATTTCTTGCAATCAGACTCATAAATCTTTTTTCCCTCGCCAATTGATGTTGCATCAGATGGGACAGGATTTGCTGTCTTTTTAGCTGTTTCAGGGGCAGTCCATTTTGCTGTTTGAGCGGCTGTCAAGAAAATGACCATTACGAAAGATGCCAATAAGAAGATAATTGAATTTTGCGATTTACTTTTTAAATTTTTCATACTTTTAATTTTTTAATGTTTAACTATAATTTTAATTTTTATTCATGCTGCAAACTTATAAAACTTTTAGGACTTACATGTCCATAATTAATGGGCTTTTGACTTATCTCTACTGATAAGAAATATCAAATACGTTACATATGCAAATAGCCCCCAAACACCTAAAACTATTGACCAAAAGGTCATTTTCAGCCATCCAGGAGCAGAAGAACTTATCATGCTTGGCTGAATTGGCGTGTGCGCCGGAAAGATAGTTTTAGCTTTCACTGCGGTTTTAAAATTGATATCATTTACTGCATCATCATCTTCCACTTTTGCAATGACAAATATGTTGCCAAGAGTGTCACTTCCAGGCATCTTTCCAGAAAATACAGCTGAAAGAGTTCCTGTTTCATCAGTTTTGCCATTTCCAATTTTTATGTCTCCATACATTCTCTTTATAAACAAAGTAACTTCGACATCTTTGATTGGTGCCTTCGTTTTTGCATCGGTAAACACTGCATTTACTACAAATGCACTATCATTTGAAACAACATTTATGGTAACGGTTGCATCCTTCTTTTCTGCTTCAGAAAAGGACTTTTGATTAAAATTAACCAAAAGAATAAGTATTAATAATACTTTCAAATTAATTTTCATAGTTTTCATAACGTGGTGCATATTTTTGGTTTGACATATATTCCAATCCTACTTCATCTACTCCATTCTTTTCAACGCTTTCCATGGTTTCCCATATGGTAATTACAGGAAATGGTTTAAATAACAAAATGATGAACAAAATAAATCCAGTAAATCCAGCGGTACTTATTGCCCATTCTATCCAAGTAGGATTGTATGAATCATAACCAGGAAGAGGATGTTGAATCGGCACGAATGGATGAAGCATATTAGGTACAACAATCAAATATCTGTTTACAATTGCACCTACCATTACCAAAGCAGCTACAGGTACAATATAACGTATTGAACTACGTATCTTCTTGAACGAAAGTAATATAATCGGAATTACCAACCCTCCAATCTGTACAAACCAAAATGGTATTTTATAACGTCCAAACATCAAATCATCCAAAAACTCCTTCTCGTCCTTTTCCATATTATATGCTGGTACACCATATTTATTTATATTTAAATATAAATAGAATGCAGTCAAGGCCAATAACAACATTCCCAATTTATCAAAATGAGTATGACCTAAATAATGTTGCAATCGATAACCGTTTCTTAATAATGCCATTACAAGAATCATCATAGCGCAGCCTGCCATCAAAGCACCAAAAACAAAATATGGCCCCATGATACTTGTATTCCAACCTGTTCGCATGGTCATTGCAATTAGCCATGCACTAATAGTATGGACTGAAATTGCACAAGGTAGAATAACAACTGAAATAATACCCATCGCTCTTTTTAATAGCTTATGTTGTAAGGGTGTTCCTGTCCAATTGATTGCCATAAATTTGTTCAACCAAACTCTGAACTTGGATATTCCTGTCAATTTATCTCGCATCAACGCTAAATCTGGTACCAATGGCAAATAAAAATAAATCAAGCTACCAGTAAAATAGGTTGCAATAGCTAAGACATCCCACAAAATTGGAGATTGAATTCTTCCATTTGTAACCAAGTAATACAACCTTTCTGGATGTCCCATGTCAAGGACAGGCATTACACCCGCAAACAAGATAGCTGATAAGGTTACAGCTTCAGCAATTCTCAACAACGGATATCGCCATTTTGTTCCCGTAAAACGGAGCACTGATGAAACCAATGCTCCTATCAAACTGATACCTACAAAGAAGAACAGCAAGGCGATATATAATCCCCAGGATACATAATCACGCATTCCTGTTACACCCAATCCTCTTTTCAACTGATAGATCCAAGCCCCTACACCAAACAAACTGATTACGGTAAGAAGCCCAATCCAAAAACGCTCGTTCTTATATTTCTGTCCGATGGTAGAAAGTAATTCTCTCTCCACCTGTTCTACTAACTTTTGATTATTATGTTCCATAACGTTTATTATTTATTAGCTTTTTGATTCACTATTTTTCATATCTGGTTTTGGGAATTGCCTATTAACAGGTGGCAAATAATAAACTCGTGGTTTGGTTCCCAATTCTTCCATAAAACGATAACCAGCCTTATCTTCAAGCAATTGAGACAAAGAAACGGTTTGACCTGATTTATTCGTTACGGCATCTTCATTTTGATCGCCAAAATAAATTGCATCCTTACCGCAACCAGTTACACAACATGGTAATTTGCCTTCGCGTGCCATGTGAGGACAGAAATCGCATTTCTCAACGCAACCTTTCTTGCTCTCGAAGAATCTTTCTGGTGGCGCATCATTGTCGGTAGGATCAACATCCTCGATTTTGCTGCAGCAAGTTGATTTTGAGGTTGTATCGCCCTGTTTAGCAGAATACTCTACCCACATTGGCTCTGACCAATTGAATACGCGGGCTGAATATGGACACGCGGCCATGCAGAATCGGCAACCTATACATCTTTCATTGTCAATTGCAACAATACCGTCTTCTCGTTTAAACGTGGCATCGACAGGACAAACCTTGGTACATGGAGGATTGTCGCAATGGAAGCATGGTTTAACAAACCAATAAGGTGCTGAATCATGTGAATCCTGCATCTCTAAAACCTTGATCCATTCTCGTTGTTTTGGCAAGTGGTGCATCTTGTTACAGGCGATGGTGCATTTTCCGCAGCCTTCACATTTTGCAAGATCAATTACCATTACAAACTTTTTTCCTGGTATTCCAATGCGTGATTCTGCATTGGTAACCGGGGTGTGGGTTTTAAGTTTAAGATGGGAGCTGTCGGCTACGAACACTTTTCCGTCTGCCGATAACACTTTCACCTCTTCACCAGAACCTTTTTCAGCTTTATCCTTGGATAAAACCTTGCTAAGACCTATACCCGCTACTGCTGCAGTAGCTGTAGTAATCATTCCCATTCTTAGGAAGTTACGTCTTGAGTTATTATCTTCTGCTTTCATAAATTTATATGTTTTTTTCCACGGCAAAATTATCGCTTTGCATCATAGCACAAATAGGAGATTAGTCATGTGTACTTATGATAAATATCAGCATATTTAAATCATGCCATGATTTGATATAAATCAACGTTTTTAAAGACTATAATATCGTTTAAACAGGGAAATGGATTAATTAATAATGGATGCTAATATGGTCGATTTATTTAAGACGAATTTGTCTTTTTTTATGTTGGCTGGTTGGTGATGGTTTTGCATCTTAATTTTATTGGGATGTATTTTGGGTTTTGATTATGGGATTTTTTGTGCTGATAAAGCTCGGTGGTGGTGGTGCTTTGGTGGATTGGAAAAATGGTTTAATCGGGGGGTGAATGAGGTGGGTGGGTGCTGTTATTAATATAGTCGGGATAAAAATGAAAGAGTGCGGGAGGGATTTTGATTTGTTCGGGGGGAGTATGGAGATGGTCGGGGTTGGTTGGAATGTATTCGTGGGTTGTTTGGGATTATGCGGTGGTTGTTTGCATTTAATCGGGGTGTTTTGGGTGTTTGACGGGGGCGAAATGGTCTTCGACGTCCTCATACGCCATGTTAATTGTTGGTATTCATCTATCTATATATCAATGCATTAAAAATAATTTACATCCATATTTAGCGGAAAATAATATTTTAAATATTCAGCAATAAAAAAAGCCCAACTTGGGGGTATGTTGGGCTTTTGATTTTTAAAGAAATTATGGTCATTAAACCAAATTGAGGGGTTTTATATTCTATTGAGCCATCTGAAATCGATGCTGGTTACGGTATGAGTGGATGGGGAGGTGGCGCCAAAATGAGCGCGCGAGGCCTCTTTAGACAGTTGGGCATTTTGGAGCATTCCGATTTCGCCGTAGAAGGCTTTGTCTCTTACTATGCGGGCATTGTTTACGGGATTCAGGACGGTTATTCCGTAGTTGTCGTTCATGGTTTGCATGGCTGTATGGAGGGTGGTGAGGGCGAGGATGGTGAGATCGCCTTGGGTGGGAGCGTATTCGGTGACGTCGGTGAGGATGGCGATGATTTGCTGGAAGGTATCGGTGCGCATGACGTAGCTCATGTGGCTGGTGCTGATGGTTTCGGGAGTTGGGATGGGTGGCGGTATGGGAGGCAGTGGATGATCTTTATGTTCGCCTCTGAATTTATCTGCCAAAGCTTTTAGGTCTTTGATGATTAATGGAGGGCATGAGCTGCTTTTTGCTTCGTTGTATATTCGGGTGACGAGTTTGCTTTTGTCGGCCCAAAAGTCCTGTCTGTCTCCTGTTGGGATTTTTGAAGCTCCGAGGGCGTCGTTCAAGGCTGTTTGTTTTGCTTTTGCGTTATTGTAAATGATGAGCATGGCGGGTAATTTTATGGCTGCATTGCTGGGGTTGTATTCGAGGCCAAACCCGACATTGGTATCGTAAAGAAGTTTGTAATGGTCGAGATTTACGGCATGTCCGGTTTCGGAGGTGGAATGGGTGGACATCATGAAGACATAGAGGACTTTGCTTTTGTTTGGGTTCATTTTTTTCTCTGCCAATTGTTTCAATTCGTTTTCGAGCATACCCAAAAGCGAGTCGTTTTTTACGATTGTAAAATCATTTGTGTTTTTCATTTGTTAAGTGATATTTATAATGCGTGTTCTTGACCGTTCAAGAATTGGCGCATGCAAAGAAACGAATGTTTTTGACAAGTTCAAGATTGTTTGAAAGGATTGGCAAGATTAATCATCAGCAAAAAGTCTTTTGAGTGATTCTATCAAGCTTGAAGGTTGGACGGAAAAAAGTTTCGGAAAAGGGAGGAGGAATTTTTTATTTAAATAAATGTGGGACGAATCGGCTGCGATTATCGGTGATAATTGTCGTTGATTCGCGGATGCCGATTCCGGCTGCATCTTGGTCTATCATCCAAGTGCCTATGATGGGATAATTGCCATCGAATGTGGGGATATTGAAGAGTTGCTGGTAGACAAATCCTTCTTCGCCGTAGTCTCCATCGGTGGATGCAATCACCTGGTCGGTAACGATTTCGATGTTTGCGCCTTCTCTGGAATAGATGGGTTTCTTCACATAGTTTCCATCGAATTTCTTGGCATCGAAATAGGTTGGCAAGAGGTTTGGATGATTTGGATTCAGTTCCCAAAGTAGTGCCAATATTGCCTTATTGGACCAAAGCATTTTCCAGATGGGTTCTATCCATTCGGTATAATCGTAGGAGCCGACAAAGCCGCCAACAAACGTTTCATGAATCAGCCATTCGTATGGATAAAGTTTGAAGATAGTTGCCATTTGACGGTTATCCATGTCGACAAAATATTTATTCTTTTCGTCCCATCCGATGTCATTTATCAGAATGAATTTGGTGGACAAATTGGCATTCTGTGCTGTTTCGGCAAGATAGGCTACGGTCATGAAGTCTTCATTGTTGTCGAGATGAGCAAAGTACACGGTCTTATCGACATATCCTTTCAAATCAGTCCATTTGGCAACCAACTTGTCGTGTATGGAATTGAACTGATCATACATGGGGAACTTGTCTTGAAGCCAATACCACTGTATGACACTGGCTTCGACCAAGGCAGTGGGAGTGTCGGCATTATATTCCAGGAGTTTGATGTTCTTGCCATCGTATCCCAAGTCCATTCGTCCATATATTGCAGGCGGTTCCTTATCCCAAGCCTTCTTGATGAGTTGTATTATGGGTGCAGGAAGTTTGAGTTTATCAAACCAATCATTGTCGATGATGTGTTGGGCAGCTTCGAGATATAATTGATGCAAGACATAGGTTACGCGTTCAATTTCATCTATCTCGGCAGATGAAAATTCATAATAAGCGGATTCATCCCAATAGACAGAACCGTCATCGAGGGTATTATAAATCAGTCCTTGCTTTTCAGTGATAGCTTGCCAATTATCGCGTGGGGAAATTTTGATTCTTTTCATTTATTTTATGGATTATTCACCGGCTCCACCGGCACTTCCATGACCACCAGAACCTGAAGAGCTGCTACCGAAACCTCCACGGGAAACTCCTGGGGAAGAATAGCTTACACCGGGAGATGGAGCGTATCCTCCACCATAAACTGATTGCCCATAACCGAAACTGCGACCGGCATAATACCACATGAAAGGAGACATTCCGTAGCCATATCCGGGTCTATAATTGTTATTGTCATCTCTGCAATTGCATAATGAATCTGGCATCACGACACCATCCTTGTCGACACAATGACGGTAGTGTTCACTACGACCACATGATGCTACATATAAAGATGCAATGGCCAAGAAGCCTATAAGTTTTATGTTTTTGCTTTTACGAACTTTCACGATGCAAAAATAGGTAAAATATTTATTTTGAAGATTTCCCTTGAAGATTCCATTTGTATATATTGTTTTATAACTTTGCAGTAGCATGAAACAAAAACGGACGATAAGAGTATCAAGACATTCATTGAATAAAGAGCTATAGAATAACAAGATTGAAACATTGATTCATTAAAAGGAAAAATTGGTGAAAAGAAAAAGATTTAAACTCGCATTAATATTTTTATCATTGTTTATTGTCATGATTTTTGCCTTGTCGGTTGCAGCAAACTACGAGATTTATAAGGATACCGCCGTATTCATTAAAGATAATACTGATGACTTGCCTGCATGTAAAACGGGCTTATTATTGGGCACCAACCGCTATTTAAGAGGAAAGACTCGCAATGAATATTTTGATTTTAGAATCAATGCGGCGGTTGAATTGTATAAATCAGGCAAGATAAAATATATCATTGTGAGTGGAGACAACAGTACAAAGTATTATAACGAACCATTGGACATGAAACGAGAACTGTTAAAGCAAGGGATTCCTGATTCGGCTGTTTATCTTGATGATGCAGGCTTGCGGACCTTCGATTCGGTGGTTAGGGCGAAAGAGATATTCGGTCAATCGACCTATATCATCATCTCGCAGAACTTTCATAACCAGCGAGCCGTTTATCTTGCGCGTCATTTCGGTATAGAAGCTTATGGATACAACGCAAAAGATGTAAGTGAGTTTTATGGTCTTAAAACAAAGGTTAGAGAATTCTTTGCGAAGAGTAAAGTTTTCATTGATATCATCTTTGGTGTGGAACCGAAGTTCATGGGACGCAAAATCACTGTTGGATAATCTTTTTCGTTGATGGAGACAGTACTTATAACAGGAGGTTCCGGATTAATAGGCAAACATCTTGAAATACTTTTGAAAACAAAAGGATATCGAGTTATTCGATTGAGCAGAGCTATCCAAAATGATTCTTTCTCAATGAATACCTTTTATTGGAACATCGAAAAACAGGAACTTGATAATGAGGCAATAGATACTGCTGATTATGTAATACATCTTGCCGGCGCTGGAATTGCTGATAAAAGATGGACACCTGAACGCAAGAAGGAAATATTGGAAAGCAGGGTGAAATCAGCAGAACTGCTATTCAAAAAAGTAAAGGAACGAAACAGAAAATTAAAGGCCTACATAACTTCATCAGGTGTGGGATATTATGGAGCAATTACAACAGAGACCATATTCAAGGAAACTGATGAAGCGGCTAATGATTTCTTGGGTAATACATGCAAGGCATGGGAATCATCTGCTGATAAATTCAATGACCTAGGAATCAGAACTGTTAAGTTAAGGACCGCTGTTGTCTTGGCAAAGGTTGGAGGGGCATTTCCAAGACTTCTAACGCCAATTAAATTTGGTTTTGCCAGTGCTATTGGTGATGGAAAGCAATATATGTCGTGGATTCACATCGAAGATCTGTGTACCATCTATTTAAAAGCAATTGAAGACGATAAAATGCATGGTGCCTTTAATGCAGTTTCCACCGAACATGTTACCAACAAGGATTTCACGAAACAATTGGCACATGCAATTAATAGACCATTTTGGCCGATTCCCATACCTGCGGTGTTGATGAAGACACTTTTCGGTGAATTGTCCATAGTCTTGCTTACAGGCAGTCGGGTATCCAATGAAAAAATCAAAAATGCCGGTTACATCTTTAAATATTCAACCCTAAAACAAGCAATTCTTGATTTGATTTCCTGAGACCTATATACAAACAATGCATCTGCAGTTGTGATTTGATTTTCAATTAAACTTATCCATCTATCATGCGTCATAAGCATTATAACTGTCAAAACAATAAACATGCAACAAAACAGTACCGTTAAATTTGCTATTCTCATAGGATTACTGTTTGCTGTTTTCAATTCATACGCGCAAAACTTGACATTATCAGGACGCATTATGGATGCAGATGATACCACAAGTCTTATAGGTGTTACCGTGTTGATTTCAAATGTGTCGGATACCAGTAAATCTGGGTGGACAACCTCCGATCAAAGGGGTGAATTTAAAGTTTCAAACCTCTATGCGGGAACATATGATCTACGAGCCACCTATATTGGATATAAGACTTTATCATTGACTAAAATAGTCATTAAATCAAACAAGGATTTGGGTGCAATGCTGATGGAACAGAATGCAGCACAACTTAAAGCCGCCGAGGTGGATGCCACGATGAAAAGAGTTGAGATGAAAGGCGATACAACCGAATATAATGCCAAGGCTTTCAAGGTCAATCCCGATGCATCTGCAGAGGATTTGATTACAAAAATGCCTGGGATAACGGTCAATCAGAATGGAACGATACAAGCACATGGTGAAACGGTGCAGAAAGTACTTGTTGACGGTCAAGAATTCTTTGGTGAGGACCCCACAACTGCCATGAAAAACCTTCCATCTGAAATCATCAGCAAGATACAAGTCTTCGATCAACAAAGTGATCAATCTCAATTTACAGGATTTGATGACGGCAACTCATCGAAAACCATCAACATTGTAACCAAGGCAGGAAAGAGCAATGGGCAGTTCGGGAAGATTTATGGCGGTTATGGAACCGATGATCGATATTGGAATGGCGGCAATGTAAATTACTTTAACGGCACACAAAGGATTTCATTGATTGGAATGAGCAACAACATCAATCAACAAAACTTCTCAACGCAGGACTTATTGGGTGTATTGGGAACAAATGCGAACCCAAGGAGCGGAGGTGGTGGAGACCATGGAAGTCGTGGAGGCGGAAGAAGCGATGGTGGTGGTGGATATGGCGGTTCAGGAGGTGGATTCGGCTCCAATTCGACCAACCCGAGCAACTTTATGGTTGGGCAGCAAGGAGGCATCAGCTCGGTGAATTCAATAGGATTAAATTACATCAATAAATGGGCTAACAAGGTTACTATAAACGCAAGTTATTTCTATAACAATTCTGATAACGTTACCAATTCGACATTAAACCGCCAATACTTGAATATGGACACTTCATCACAGAATTACAATGAAACAGATTTAGCCAAAACGAATAATTTCAATCATCGATTCAACATGAGACTGGTTTATGACATCGACTCATTCAACTCAATTATCTATACACCAAAACTGAAGCTGCAAACAACAGATATTGCAAGCGTGGATAATGGTGTGAACAACTTATCAGGAAATAAATTAAGTACATCCGATGTCAATTACACGAATGACAACAAGGGGTATTCCTTCAATCAGAATCTGTTGCTCCGACATAAGTTCAATAAGCCGGGAAGAACGCTTTCGTTGAATTTGGGAAGTGACATGAATACCAAAGATGCGAACGGAAATCTTTATTCATCAAACATGTATTACAGAACTGTGGATTCGACCGCAATCACTGATGAACAGACGCAGACAACAGGTAATGGATACACCCTTTCTTCGAACCTTTCCTATACAGAACCTATCACGAAGGCAAGTATCGTTCAATTTAATTACAGTCCTTCGTATTCGAAAAACAATTCTGAAAAGAATACCAATTCATTAGACAGCGCAAACAGCTCGTATTCGCGCTTGGACACCTTACTAAGCAACAAATTCGATAACCAGGTTACTACACAAAAGGAAGGAATCACCTATCGTTTGCGTGGTGAGAAATTAAACCTTTCTTTGGGTGTCAATCATCAGACTGTGGTGCTGAATGACTTGGAATCTTTCCCGCAATCACTTCACGTCAACAAGACGTATGATAATTTCTTGCCGAATGCAACCTTTCAATACCGATTTTCAAAAAACAGCAACCTTAGATTATATTATTTTACCAATACGAATGCCCCTTCCATCACGCAATTGCAGAATGTCATCAACAATACAAACCCTCTTTTGCTCACAACAGGTAATCCGGATCTGCAACAGCAAATCAGCCAGACAATCATGCTGCGTTATAACACTGCAGATGTGATAAAAGGCCGTACTTTCTTCGCTTTTGTGAGCATGAATCCAATTTCGGAATACATAGAAAACAATACCATCATGGCCAGCAGGGACACCGTTGTATCAAATGGTGTTTTGCTGAACAGGGGTTCGCAACTGACGTATCCAATCAATCTTTCGGGCTATGAAAACCTGAATTCCTTCTTCACGTTCGGTTTTCCTGTAAAGGCATTGAAAAGCAATCTGAATCTTAACGCCGGACTTAGCTACAACATCACTCCCGGCATGATAAATAACGTCATCAACAACTCGAAAACTATCAAGGAAACGGGAGGACTCGTGCTTGGCAGCAACATCAGCGAGAAGGTGGATTTCACACTCTCGTATAACAGCAACTACAACATCATCAAGAACTCCATTCAGCCGCATATGAACAACAATTACTTCACTCATGTGGGCGATTTCAAAATAAACCTGATGCCATGGAAGGGATTGGTGTTCAATTCGGAAATTAGCAACACTTTTTATAAAGGTTTGGAGAGCCAATACAATCAGAATATCTTCTTGCTGAATGCCGGTATCGGATATAAGTTTCTCAAGAACCGATTGGCGGAAATCCGTATCGCGGCATTCGATCTTCTGAACCAGAATAAAAGCATCAACAGGACTGCAACGGACACTTACATTGAAGACAACAGGACTCAAGTGCTCACAAGATATTTCATGCTGATGTTTACTTACAACGTCAAGAACTTTAGAGTAAAACCGGCGCCAAAAACGAATTGATTTTACCTGTTATTTCTTACCAATCATCATCGTTTTTCACAACATGTGATGATGATGAAACAGCTCATAACCTTCCCTCCTCTTTCATGATAGCGATGGCTTGAGAAGTTTTATGAACGTTGTATTCCAGACGATAAAACGCCAGTCTTGCCTTCACGGTGCTTTTACCAAGAATCAATTTATCAGCAACTTCCATTATCTTTTCGCCTTTTGCAATCAGGTTGAGTATTTTCTTGTCCCTTTCGGGTACAACAGCATGTACTTTCTTTGATTTTTTCTCTTCGATTTCGTGATCCGTCAACACATCCAAATCAAGATATGGAAAAAACCGTTCATTTCCCACCACGTTGATGATTGCCTGACGAAACTGTTCCGTAGTAGAGTCATTCAACAAAAAGCCCAGTGCCCCGATGCACAGCATCTGTCTCATCATCACTTTATCTTTGGTATGTGACACTATCAAAACCTTCATATTCCTTGAATCTGCAAGCAATTTCCTTATAGCAAGCAACTCCACCTTATCATTATCATGCAAGAAAAGAACAACCATGCAGATGTCGTATTTTTCAATGATTTCATTCGCCGATTCCATGGTTCTGGCATTCCTTACCACGCCATTTATCCGAAGGCCATGAATCACGTTCTCTACGTTATGGGCATACATTTCGGCCCTATCCACAATGATGATATGGCAGTCGGTGGAAGAGATGTTTTTTGCTAGCAGTTTCATCTTTAATCAGGTTTATAGTTATTGCAAATATACTTTTTAATATTGCAAATGCCTTGAATGATGCGGATTTCATATACTTTAGTATAGAAAATTTGTACTAAAGTATAATTGTGGGGCAGAAAAGGCAACATAAATTTGCCTCGTTGATGGAACAACAGACGGGGTAGCCGAAAACCGGACAGAGTAGGCAGAAACATAGGTCATAAAATAAAATTAAAAGACATGGAAAAACCGACATTCGACGAGATGTGGAGCGAAACGAAGCTCAAGATAAAGAAAGCGAACCCGAAGATTACAGACACCGACCTTCATTATGAAGACAAGCATGAAGATGAATTTTTGACGCGCCTGGAAACGAAAACAAAGATGAACAGAGATGAATTGATAGCCTGGATCAACTCATTATAAGAACAGGAAGGCTTTATAAATAAT
Source organism: uncultured Bacteroidota bacterium (assembly GCA_903911135.1). Classification (GTDB taxonomy): domain Bacteria; phylum Bacteroidota; class Bacteroidia; order AKYH767-A; family JABDAW01; genus JABDAW01. The sequence goes on along the minus strand of CAIWCG010000186.1, from coordinate 2,836 downwards.
AATAAATCAATTAAAATAAAATAAAAACATGAGTGAAAAGTATTTGATCCGTAGAGGTAAACTCTACATGGTTACAGGCCGAAACATGGCCAACGTAAAAGGCATTTATTTGCTTGCAGTTCCTACTCCGGAGAATGTAATTACCGGTTTGTTGGGCATACCGAAGGCGATGAAATCGAGAGATGAACGCGCAAAGGAGATAATTGATGCATGTGCCACCAATAGTTGGGAAACCATATTGCCGGCAAATACCATTTTGTATCGAGCCAACCTCGCGTTGTTTACTGCTGCGCCTACTGCCGCTGCACGAAAGGCTACCTGGAAGGTGGTTTATCTTAACATGAAGACATTGCTTTCCGTTTTCCAATTAGGGGCGAATGCTAATCAGCCAAATGCCATCCTGATTCTGGAATCTGGAACGTTCAAAATTAAAGGAGTGGGTAAAAAACAGAAACAAGTGTTCACTGTTTCCAATATGGATGCAGCAGGGGCTGTATATATGGTTGGGCCGGCTGGAGGAAGAAACTCTTGCCATGATTGGCATATCTCCATCAATGGAGGTTTGACTTATGTGAGGCAACAACCGACTAAAGATTCGGATACTACCGCCGAAGGTCTTGTAGTTGGGATGAAGGTTTACTTCGGACATCAACTGATTGTAGGAAAGAAACCTTTTGGCCCTTTCGAAGTACGTTCTCTCACCGTTACATAGTCCATTGTTCAGCCTTATCATTCTGTCATAAATCGATGATTTGTCGATGACAGACGATAATGTGCTGTGATGAGCGAGTAATGTGTCATGATGAGTCGATAACATCACATTACGAGCGAGTAATATGATGTTACGAGACGATCATGTAACATTACGCGTGGATAATGTGATGTTATGAGAGGATAATGTAACATTACGAGACGATAATGTAACATTACCGTCTGGTAATGTGATGTTATGAGCTCACAATGTTACATTGTCGAAGGATAATGTGATGTTGTGAGCTGATAACAGCCACAAATCGACTTCTCTCGTATTAAAATGGTCTTTTCGTGGTATTTTAAGGCATTAAAATGGCATTAAAAGAAGTTATGGCCAACAATTATCGATAAATCTCCCTTCCATATTGATGTGAATGGGGAGCTTATAAATGCATGAATATTCATCAATGTTCATTCTCTGATGATTAACTGATAATTGCTTCGCAGGGGCGAGCTATCATCAATAAATCATCAAAATCATTAACCTAATACCTATAAATGATATCGGTTATAAAGTTGGTTTGATGTAGGTCCAAATGGTTTTTGTTTCGCCCAATTCGTTTCGTTGCCCATTGCCACCGCGAAATCCGCCTCCACCTACCGACATTCCGCCACCACGCATACCTCCTCCCATGCTGAAAGATGGACTGAAGCCGCCACCACTGCGCATTCTGCCTTTGTTTCCGCTTGCAGTTACTTTGCCGTTTGCATCCATCTCTACTCCGTTCATTACCATCGCCAGTCCCCACGATTTTATCTTGTCGGTAGGCCTTAATTGGTCTTTATAAAATGTTTTGAACGGGATGACGGCCTCGTAAGACAAGATGTTCATGCTGTCGAGTTTTATGGCCACGGTTATGCCGCTCGAATTGCTCAATGACGAAGTGCCGTTGTCAGCATCTTTGAACCCTATCACCTGCATTTGTGTTTGCGCCGAAAGTTTTTGGCGCAGGATGGTTTTGATATCCGTTTTTTTGGTTCCAACGAATTTCTCTGTCGCATAATCACCCAACAATCTCTCCGGCAATGGGTATCTGATGCCTGTAATTTCGTTCTTTTTCCCTGAAATGTCTATCCAGATGGAGAAACCACCGCGAATGATCCGCAATTGTGCCTTCTCGTCCACCGCTCTCACGCCTATATATAGGTTGCTTTCGTCGTTAGTGATGCTGTAATTCAGTTTGGTATCCTCATCATAATACATCAATGGCAACGACCATTCCATGAGGTTTCCATCTACTGCCACGGGGGTAGATTGATATTTTAAAACATTCACATAAGGGCTGCAACCGCTCAATATGAAGGCAATTATCATCATCATAAGGGCTGATTTGAAAGTATTGGCGACGATGAATTTTACATACATCGCCCACTTGTTTTCTTTAGTCATCAATGGCTATTTATTTGATGAAATCATGGTTTTAAAAGTGGTTTGGTCATCTATCAAACCGTCTTGGAGGTTTTGGATTGACGATATGATGATGAGGATGGTTTTTCTTTCTGTCATGTCGCTTGTTGCCATTCCTTTTACAATCGCTTTTATCGTGGTTTTTCATCTTTATGTTATACTCCCTTTCGCCATTTGGCGTGGCTTTCAGCAGGTTTGTTCTGTTGTTGAACAACCTATTCGGTTGCCCGGAATCATTGCCTCTTCCTTTTGGCGCATGTGCAAACATTGCTAGCGCATTGAGGATGATTATCAGGATTAAAATCAGCTTTTTCATCGTATCATTTTTATAGCACTATGATGAATGGCAGGTTAAATGGTTTAAACATTTGAATAAGGAATCCGCAAACTTCCATATTAATGAATCGTTAATGTTTCAAATGAATTTACCGATGGTTTTCATCACCATGCATGGAAGTCAACAAGCATTGATTTTGATTCAATTCCTATGATGAATGAATGTATTTGATTGTACTGTTGGCATGATCTTTTGAGTCAATCAAAGGGTTATAAAAGCTACAGATTAAGGGTATTTATGAAATTATAAATTGTCTTGAAAATTCAATCACCCCAAGCATTGCTAAATTTGCAGGCTTATAAATAAAGATATCATTACAAAAATATGCAAACGATACT
>CAIWCG010000185.1 GCA_903911135.1 uncultured Bacteroidota bacterium | reverse complement strand
GGTCATTATAGCTGGTTCCACCAGCCAAATATTCTCTTACTATTTTCTCTTTTAATTCTTTATTATTTTTCATTTTTTGACCGTCCTAAATTACACTTTTTTGTGTAAACCTATTTCAGGACGAGACACCTATATCAAAACAAATAACTATTTTTGCTCCATAATAAATAAACCAAAATGTCTGACCCGCTAGTTTCCTTGCAACCTGATAACTGTTATCACATTTATAACCATGCAGTGGGTAATGAAAACATCTTTCGATCGGATAAAAATTATCAATCATTCCTTGCAGGATTTCAAAAACATATATTTCCAATTGCCGATTTGTTATGTTATGGATTGATGAAAAACCATTTTCATCTGGTAGTTAGGGTTCGGCCATCCAAAGAAATCATTGAACTTATAAACAAGACTGATATACGATTCCATCCTAATAAAATTGTCGAAATACCAGCCGAACAGATAATATTGTTCCTTTCGCAACAATTCTCCAATTTCTTTAACAGTTATGCCAAGGCAATAAACAAGGAAAACTACCGTAGGGGAGCCTTGTTCGAAAGAGCTTTCCACCGCAAGCAGGTGATAACGGATGAGTATTTGAAAAGATTAATTCGGTATGTCCATCAAAACCCAGTAAAGGATGGTTTTGCCACGAAAATGGACGAATGGAAATATTCAAGCTATAATTCGATTATCTCACTTCGTCCATCGTTGATTGTTCGTGATGACGTATTGGAATTATTTGGCGACTTAGAAAATTTTATCTTTTATCATAATCAAAATGAAACAGGATTTGAACTTTAATGACAATTTAGAATTACAACCTTACAGGACGGCGAGAAAAAAGCCGACCTGTCAGGATGTTTACCCATTATATTCAACGCACTAAGTTTGTAAAACAAAAATAATTATTAAATTTGCAAAAATTAAAAATATGAAAAAGATAATAATCATTGTAATATTACTATTTGCCATGTTGCAAATAGTCAATGCCCAAATTATAACTACCATAGCAGGAGACAGCGTTGTTGGTTATAATGGTGATGGAATTCTTGCTATCAATGCCGAATTAAATGGGCCTTATGATGTTGCTGTCGATGTAAACGGCAACTTGTACATTGCAGATTTTAATAACAGTAGAATTCGTAAAGTAACTATTAGCACGGGTATGATAAGTACGATTGTGGGAACTGGTACCGCTGGATATAATGGTGATGGAATACTTGCCATCAATGCTGAATTGAATCATCCAAGAAGTATCATTCTTGATTCGTCTGGAAATATTTATATATCTGATGTTGTTAACAGACGAATTCGCAAAATAACTATTAGCACCGGTTTGATAAGTACATTAGCTGGTACTGGTGTTGCAGGATATAATGGGGATGGAATTTTAGCAGATACTGCTCAATTAAATTATCCTAATGCTATCGCACTTGATGCTTCTGGTAATATATATATTGCTGATAAATTGAGCGAAAGAATTCGAAAAATTGATGTTAGCACTGGTTTGATAAGCACGATTGCAGGAACTGGTACAGCAGGATATAATGGTGATGGGATTTCTGCTATAACAGCACAATTGGCTCTTCCTTCTGGAATAGCTGTTGATTCAAGTGGTAATGTCTATATTTCTGATAATGCAAGTCGCATTAGAAAAATTACGATTAGTACGGGCCTTATAAGCACAATTGCTGGTAATGGTATATCTGGATATAATGGTGATGGCGTTGCAACTTCATCAGAAATAAATTACCCAAGTGAATTAAGCGTTGATAATTCTGGGAATATTTATATATCAGACGTTGGTAATAATCGGATTCGCAAATTAAATGTTAGCACGGGTATGCTCAGTACTATTGCAGGTACTGGAGTATACAATTATAACGGTGATGGAATACTTGCCATCAATGCAAATATTGGCTGTACAGGAGTAACAATTGATACAGCAAATAATGTGTATATTGCAGATGCAGGTAATAGTCGCATAAGAAAGATAAATATGAATACAGGCATTTCCGATATAAGTTATTCTTATAATTCTGTTAAGGTTTACCCCAATCCTTCCAGTAATAACATCACTTTTCGTTTATCATCTTTTACTCAACATGAAACACTACTTATCACTGATATTTTTGGCAGAGTAGTCTATAAAGAAAACATAAGAGCCAATGACACCCAAGTAGCTGTTTCTAATTGGAAAAGCGGGGTTTACTTTTATAGCCTCACCCAAGGAGAGGGTGCAGCCATAAGAGGCAAGTTCATCAAGGAATAGTAGCTAAGAGATTTTAACAAAAGGCGGTACTTATGGTGCCGCCTTTTTTATTTGTTGCGAGTAGTGGCTTACAAGTTTGCCGTATCGTCGGTTCGGTGCTTGGGCGAGGGAGTGGAGTGGCGCCGAAGGCGGTTCTTTGCCGCCTTTATCTTGCGTGTGTTGATGGCGGCAAAAACGGAGCGCAGCGAACCCACGCAACACCCCGACCGCTTTCTGCAGCCTTCTC
>CAIWCG010000184.1 GCA_903911135.1 uncultured Bacteroidota bacterium | reverse complement strand
GAATAGGTGCCATAACGTTCCATATTCATGAAATTATAACGTCCTCTCAGGTACAAATAAAGAGTCATGATATGTACCATGAATTTTTTGCAGCTCTTGTTGATTCCGCTGATTTTTTCTAATTTTACGCTTAAGAGTTCCTTGAACTCTTGGAAAGCATCAGGTTGGTGTAATTGCATACGCAATTTTGATGCTTTTTCCCGTTCATGAAACAGCTATATCTAAAATGTTTTCTAAAGCCGGTTGTTAATCTAGCCTGGAAAAGTTACCGGAGTATTGATGATAAAAGCTGGAACGCAGTTAATCCGTAGTGTCCCACCTGCGGTGTTTATGCGGCTTCTTTTGCCACATCATAAAGAAAATCATCGATAAGCCATTGCTTTTGTTTCGAGACCTGCAGAAAAAATACTTGCAGCAATAAGATTAGTTTTGCAGGTACAATAAAATTATAAACCTTTAATAATGAAAGATAAAATTGTTTGCCTAAGAGAGTTTGATGGTTTACCTATTTCGGAACAATCTGGATATTTGGTAAGACATGGTTATGGTTTGACGCTGAATGCTGCACGTTTTCCGGAAATACCTTATGATGGTGCCACGATAACTGCACATGGCGAGACGTTGAATAAAGCTTATGGCTTGAGAAATATAGGGGAGGCGCAAATGGATGCATATGCGGCCGAACGGACTTTAACTGCCGGCATGATGAATGAAAATTATGCCTATATAGATGCAGTTTCTGGTGGAAATGGTGAGATAGTGGCCGAAGGAGGTGTACATGGTTCGAGTTCGAACACCACTCGAACGCCAAAACCTTCAAGGCCTATGGGAACACGATATGTTTTTGTGGATGGAGCTGGCGAAATGAGGATAGAATGGGACCTCGACAAGCTGTCTTGGATAGGTATCGTGCTGACTTTTACGGATGTGGAAACGAAAGTGGAAGTGAGCGGCCCGAAACAGATACGGGTTACCAATGGGGCTTTCGTTTATTATATGGACTTTGTATCGGGCAGCAAAACGGTGATACGGAATTTGAGCCGAGGGATGAGAATTACCTCGAAAGTTGCACTTTTCAATCCAAATGGTCTATCTCCGATAAGTACGGTAGAACCTATTACCGTTCCACGCTAAGGATATCCTCTAAAAGGTGTAAGTTTTTTCTCGGAATCATGACGAACCTCATCATATAGCATGATTTATATCAATTTATAAACAGCTTATTTGATGGAATTTTGCGGACATATTACATAAGCTGTTTATGGACCCGAGAATGATCAAGTTTTTGTTGAAGCATCATGTGCTTACATTGGCCACGGTGAACGATAATGAGCCTTATTGCTGCAGTTTGTATTATGCCTTTATGGACACCCACGAAATGCTGGTGTTCATGTCGAATGACGAAACCAAACACATGACGGACGTGAAGCATAACAACCATGTGGCAGGAGCCATTGCGTTGGAGTCGAGCGTTGCCAAGGTTCAGGGTATCCAGTTTCAGGGCATGGTGGAGGTCTTGGACGGCAAGCTGCTGGTGGAAGCGAAAAATGCCTACCAAAAGAAGTTTCCGATGGCGAAATCGATGAGCGGCACGGTGTATGGCATTGCATTGCACAAGATGAAGATGACGGACAACACGCTTGGGTTCGGCAAGAAACTGCATTGGAAAAAAGAAGACGAAGAAATGGCCGAAAACCTGCAGCTTTGACGAAATAACCTGTTCGATATACCTTATCGGCTTCATCCTCCGTTAGGGTAGCTTCAAAACAAAAAACAAATGAATAAAGTAAGAATAACAAAGGAATTCAATTTTGAAATGGCGCATGCGCTTTATGGCTACGATGGCCCCTGCAAGAACATTCATGGACACTCCTACTCGCTGTCGGTTACGGTTTTGGGTTCGCCCATCAATGATTCGAGCAATCCGAAAAACGGAATGGTGATGGACTTCAGCGACTTGAAGAAAATTGTGAAGGGAAACATCATCGACCGATTCGACCATGCCCTGGTGCTGAACCAAAACTCGCCACATCATGAATTCAGTGGCAAGGAGCTGTTCGAGAACATCGTTTTCATGCCGTTTCAGCCCACCTGCGAAAACATGCTGCTCTATTTTGTGGAACAGGTGAAGAAAGAGCTGCAGGAACCGCTGCAACTGTTCAGCATGAGGCTTCGGGAAACGAAGAGTTCGTATGCAGAGTGGCATGCAGCAGAGAATGACCGATAGAAAATAATTTAAAATCAATGATGAATATGACACAACCAATAAAACACCGATCGTGGGCAGAACCATACAAGATAAAGATGGTAGAACTGCTGCAAATGACAACACGTGAACAGCGGGAACGTGCAATTAAGGAGGCAGGATACAATACTTTTCTGCTGAAATCAGAAGATGTTTACATCGATCTTTTAACCGATAGCGGAACCTCTGCAATGAGCGACCGGCAATGGGCAGGAATGATGCTTGGCGATGAAGCTTATGCCGGCAGCAAGAACTTTTATCACATGGAAAATGTAATTCAAAACTATTATGGTTACAAACATGTGATACCAACTCATCAGGGTAGGGGAGCAGAGAACATCATTTCGAAAGTAATGATAAAACCTGGCGACATCATTCCAGGAAACATGTATTTTACCACCACCCGTTTGCATCAGGAGCTAGCCGGTGGAACATTTAAGGACATCATCATCGATGAAGCTCATGATCCTGACAATCTATTTCCATTCAAGGGCAATTGTGATTTAGGGAAACTGGAAGATGTCATCAAGAAATATGGAGCAGATAAAGTTCCTTATGTATGTATTGCAACTTCCGTGAACATGGCTGGAGGGCAACCGATATCCATTGAAAACCTGAAGGCGGTTCGTGCACTTTGCGACAAATATGGCATCAAGATCATTCATGACATGACGCGTGTTGCCGAGAATGCTTTCTTCATCAAGCAAAGAGAAGCAGGTTATGCGAATAAATCAGTAGCTGAAATAGTGAAAGAGATATGTTCCTATACCGATGGTGCAACCATGAGTGCAAAAAAAGATGCTTTGGTGAACATAGGTGGATTTCTTGCTACCAATGATGACCATGTTTATGAAGAAGCCAGCAACCTGATCGTTGTTTATGAAGGTCTTCACACTTATGGTGGAATGGCCGGAAGAGATATGGAAGCATTGGCAATAGGAATTGTAGAATCCGTTGATGATAATCACATCAGTGCAAGGATAGGTCAAGTGGAATACCTGGGACAAAAACTTATTGATATGGGAGTTCCAATTGTTCAGCCGATAGGTGGACATGGAATCTTTTTGAATGCCAAGAAGTTCTTGCCACATATCCCTCAAACCTCTTATCCTGCACAGACTTTGGCAGCAGAGCTATATATCGATTCGGGAGTTCGAACAATGGAACGAGGAATCGTATCTGCCGGAAGAAACAAGGAAACCGGTGAGAACTATCTTCCAGAATTGGAGCTGGTAAGGCTTACCATTCCAAGACGGGTTTATACCCAAGCCCACATGGATGTAGTTGCCGAATCGGTAGAGGCAGTATATCTTGAGCGAGATAAAATAAAAGGATTGGAGATGATATTCGAACCTAAATATCTTCGATTCTTCATGGCTAAATTTGAAAAACTAAAATAATATATCATGGCATTTAAAACAATCATTGAACCGTTTAAGATAAAGTCTGTCGAGCCCATCATGATGAGCACGGAAGAACAGCGAATTGGTTTCCTGAAGACTGCAAATTATAACCCTTTCATGCTTAGGTCTGAACAGGTCATCATCGACTTTTTAACTGACAGTGGCACCTCTGCAATGAGCGCGAAACAATGGGCAGGCATCATGGATGGCGATGAATCTTATGCAGGATCAAGAAGTTGGTTTCGTATGGAATCCATCATTAAGGATTTGACAGGTATGGAGTTCATCCTGCCAACCCATCAAGGTCGTGCTGCAGAACGAATTCTTTATGGTCATCTGGGTGGAAAGGGAAAGGTCTTTTTCAGCAATACCCTTTTTGATACCTCTCGTGCCAACATCGAATTCTCCGGAGCCGAAGGCATTGATCTTTCCATAGAAGAATCCGAACTTGTGAATCACACTTATCCTTTCAAAGGAAATATTGACACGGTTAAACTCGAAGAGCAGATAAAGAATCACGACTTGAAGAATATTGCAGGAGTGGTGCTTACGGTAACAAACAACAGTGGTGGAGGGCAGCCTGTTTCCATGCAGAATGTGAAGGAAACAAGCCGTATCTGCAAGCAATATGGCATCCTGCTGTTCATAGACTGTTGTAGAATTGCTGAAAACGCCTGGTTCATAGTGGATAGGGAGCATGGTTATGCCAATAAGACCTACAAGGAGGTGGCGCAAGAGATTTTCTCCTATGCCGATGGTGCCCTGATGAGTGCCAAGAAGGACGGTTTGGTGAATATGGGTGGCTTCCTGTCTCTTAAGGACAAGAAACTCTCTGATGCCTGCAAGAACCTTTTGATCATCACCGAAGGATACACCACTTATGGCGGTCTTTCCGGACGTGATATGGAGGCCATCGCTCAAGGGCTGGAAGAGGTATTCGATCCGGCCTACCTCAACTACCGCATCAAAAGCACTACCTATCTAGGCGAACACCTTCATCGCATCGGCATTCCGCTCATGTTGCCCATTGGTGGACATGCGGTTTACATCGATGCCAAGGCGCTCTATCCTCACATCCCCGTTCATCAATATCCCGGACAGGCCTTGGTGTGCGAGTTATATACCAAAGGCGGCATTCGTACCGTAGAGATAGGCTCGGTGATGTTTGGCAAATACGATGAGCAAGGCAAGCTGATAGAGGCACCGATGGAGTTGGTTCGTTTGGCCATTCCACGTCGTGTATATACGCAAAGCCATATAGAATATGTCATCGAAGTTTTCGATAAGATTTTCGAAGACCGAAGCAAAGCCCGTGGCTTGAAGATTACCGAAGAACCCGAGTTCCTGCGTCATTTCACCGCCAAATACGAATTGATATAAGGCTCTTAAGATTGAATTGCAAGAAGGCAGAAGTGAACAACGTCTGCCTTTTTGCTTTTAATGATAATGCTTTATTGATGATGGCCGGTAAAGGCTATTATCAATAAATGCTGATAGATCAAAACAACTATCACCACCTTTTTCATTCAGCAATTATATTATTTCTAATCATCAAAAAGCAAAATGGGTGGAAAAAATGGGGATTTATAAGCTAAAATATTTTCGCCGAGGACATAGTTCGGGGGGAAATGGACACTACTTGGGGGGAAATGGACTTACTTCCCCAAGCAGAGGACACATTTCCGCAAGCAAAGGACATTCTTCCCCAAGCAGAGGACACTTTTCCCCAAGCAGAGGACACTTTTTCCCAAGCAGAGGACACTTTTCCCCAAGCAGAGGACACTTTTCCCTAAGCAGAGGACACTCTTCCCCAAGCAGAGGACACTCTTCCCCAAGCAAAGGACGCTCTTCCCCAAGTGGAGGCCTATTCTCCCCAAATTGGGTTTTTGTGAAAGAGCATTATTAAAGTTTTGAGCTTTGGTAATGGTGATTGAGCTACATTCTGAAAGTTCTTTCGAAGCAACTTGCCATCAAAGTATAGCCCCGATAGTAGCGGCAGCCCGCTGCTTGTGTCGGGTTTGGGGATGCAGCGGCTACAGCGGATAGCGGGACGCAGATGGGACGAGAAGAGGGCATAGGCTCCTTAAAAGAATTAGGAATTATAAATTAGGAATTAGGAGAGGGGAGTTTTACATTTTTCGGGTGACGAACTTGACGAATTCGTACCAGATGACGGAGACGAAGCCTACGCCGATGCAGATGGAGAGCTGTATGCCAGTGAGGGGTTCGAAGAGGAAGAACTCGGCCAGTGGCGAAACATAAAGCAGCAAGGCAGTGATGAGGATGGTGATGGCGATGATGAGGAGAACCATGTTGTTCTTGTATTTTGTGGTGGTGAAGATGGAGTAGTAGAAGGACCGGTTGACGAGGGTGAGGAAGATGTTGGCGGCTATCAATACGGTGAAGACCATGGTTCGGGTGAGGGCTTCGTTATAGTCGAGGGCTACGGAGTAGTTGTAGATGAGGAGGGTTCCGGCGGTTATCATGAGTCCTTGCACCACGCTGGTGAAGAGTTCTATGCCGCTGAAGAAAGTGGTGGTGAAGGAGCGAGGCTTTTGTATCATGGTGTTCTTTTCCATGGGTTCGTTTTCGTAGATGATGGAGCAGGTGGGACCCATGATGAGTTCGAGAAAGATGATGTGAACGGGGGAGAAGATGTTTGGGTATATCCACCCGAGTGCCAAGGGGATGAACACGGTGAGGATGATGGGGATGTGGATGGAGATGATGTATTGGATGGCTTTCTTGAGGTTGGAATAGATTCGTCTTCCCATGGCTACGGCATCGACCATGCTGGATAGGTCGTCGTCGAGCAGGATGAGGGATGCTGCCTGTTTGGCTATTTCGGTTCCTTTCTTTCCCATGGCAATGCCGATGTGGGACGCCTTGAGTGCAGGGCCATCGTTTACACCGTCACCCGTCATGGCTACTATCTCGTTGTTTGATTTCAGGGCATTGATGATTTTCAGTTTCGCTTCGGGGAACATGCGGGTGAAGACTTGTGTGTTGGTCACGGTTTCTTTCAAGGCTTTGTCATCGAGTTCCATGAGTTCATTTCCGCTGATGTGCTTTTCATGGCCTTTGAATCCAATCTGTTTTGCGATGGCAGCAGTAGTTGCGGCATTATCGCCGGTAACTATCTTCACATCTATTCCTGCCTTGTAGAAATCATTGAATACGGTCTGTATATTCTTCTTTGGCGGGTCGTAGAAGGCCACGAGTCCTTTGAAGGCAAATTTGAATTCCTGTTGAGTCAAGGGGAAGTTATTGCCGGTGAAGAAAGCCTCGCCCACACCAAGGACACGGTATCCGTCAGCAGCCAATGCGTTGATGGCATCTTCGAGTTGTTTCCGTTCGTCATCGGAAAGATTGGAAAGTTCCATCAATCCTTCGGCAGCACCTTTGGCAGCAATGATGCGGACACCATGGTGGTTTTCGAACACATGGGTCATCATGGGCGGTTTGCCACCCAATGGATATTCGTGAACAATCTTATAGTCCGTGCGTTCATCCACCATCAGGATTTCTGCATAGGCAGCATGAAGAGCCACTTCCATAGGGTCGAAAGGTATCGGTTCGCTGGCCCACATGGCGAGCCGAATGAGTTCTTTTTCTTCTTCGCCAAGATGTTTGTCGGGGCTGTTTATCTTGCCCACCTTGCCGACGAATACTTTGGCAAGGCTCATCTTGTTTTCTGTTATCGTTCCGGTTTTATCGGTGCAGATGACTGTGGCACTTCCCAAGGTTTCCACCGTTTTCATCTGTTTCACCACGATACCCATCTTCATCAGGCGCCAGGCCCCAAGAGCCATGAAGGTGGTGAAGGCAACAGGGATTTCTTCGGGCAGAATGCTCATGGCCAGTGTCAATGCCTTGAGGAGACTGTCGAGGATATTGTAGGAATGCAGATAGTTTATCACCCACACAATCAAAAACACGATGGCACCGACAATTACCATCTTCTTCACGAAGTTGCCTATCTGCCGTTCCAGCGGAGTCTTCTCTTCCTTTATCTCTTCGAGGCTCTTGCCTATCTTGCCTAATTTGGTTTCGTTGCCAATGGCAGTGATGACGGCAATGGCAAGTCCGCTCACCACATTCGTGCCTCTGAACACCAAGTTGTTATCCTTCGATTGGTCCTTATATACCGCCATCGATTCACCGGTAAGGATGGATTCGTTCACCGAGAAATCGTTCGAATGAATGATGGTACCATCGGCAGCAATAGAAGTGCCTTCTTCAATGATCAAGTGGTCGCCAAGCACCAGTTCCTCGCTTTTTATCTCCACCGTTTCGCCCTCACGAACCACTTTGCAGCTTGCCTGGGTAAAACTCTTCAATTTCTCCAATGCCCCTCTGCTGCGCGAATCCTGATACAGGGAAATGGTAGAAACCAGCACTATGGCTGATGTAAGAAACAACCCGTCGCCGATATTGCCACTGATGAAATAGATGGTCGATGCCACCAGCAGCAGGATTACCATCGGCTCCTTGGCCAAGCTTTTCACTGCATCCAGAAACGTGTTTTCTTTCTTGTAATTCAGGCTGTTGTCGCCATGTTTTGCCCTTGCCTCCAGCACTTCCTCATTCGATAATCCTTTGATATTAAAGTTTTCTGTCGACATGTTCTTGTTTGATTATTGGTTCGATAGCGTTACCGAACGGCCAAGTGTGAAAGACAGAAATAAAAGATTATTCATAATGAAAAATCGAATACATGGTTTTACATTCAAGACTGCAAATATCGGAAAACAAATGTTCATGGTTCATGACATCAATCATTTATATAAAATACCTATGCCGATTTATTTTCATGATTATCTTTATGCAGCAAGATCCCTATTCTCGTTCTATGGGCACTTACCCGCCAGCCATCCGTTAGGCCCTGCCAACACATGGTCCTTCGTAGTCGGGGCTAAGCGTGGGCATGTCGGGGCTGGCTCCACAGACAATGCCTCGAAACGGCTTTTAGCATATATGCTGAAAATCATTGCATTTAACTCATTATTATGTAGTTTGTAACGAGGGGGCAAAACTTGTGCCCCCTCGGGCAGAACTTTTTCCCCATGGGGCAGAATGTTTGCCCCGAGGGGTAGAATATTTGCCCGCAGGAGCAAAACTATCGCCCCAATAGTCATGATCTTTGCCCCAATAGTACAACTTGCTGCCCGATGGGGTAAAAGTGTTGCCCCATGGGGCGAAACCTTTGCCCGAATGGTGAAAGGCCGTCTTTTTGCCATTTGGTACACCGATTTTCATTTATCAAGGTTTTGTCTAATGACTGTCAGTTCGAAGTATGTACCATGGAGCCTAGCCCTGACATGCCCAAGGCTATCCTTTTGTGCGAAGGCATTCTTGGGGGGTAAGGCAAAGATAGCTGATGGCTGGCAGGTGGAGACCATCATTACGGGAAGTTGCCATAGGCTCCAAATTGAAAACATTAGCATTATGGCTATTTAAATCGGAATGGAACTTGGGTAAACCTTATGATTATATGATTAATATCAGTTAATGAATAGACGAATGTCATATACCAAGGTTGGCATTGGAAGTAATTTTACGCCAAATAAAAACAATGAAAAAGACACATTTAATAATCGATGGCAATGAGGCTGCGGCCTATATTGCTTACAAGACCAACGAGATCTGCGCGATCTATCCTATCACCCCCTCTTCGCCGATGAGCGAATTTGCCGATGTGTGGTCGTCGGAAGGTGGTAAGAACATCTGGGGAAATATCCCTAAAGTAATTGAAATGCAAAGTGAAGGCGGTGTAGCCGGTGCCATACATGGCGCTTTGCTTGGTGGTGCATTGACTACGAGTTTCACCTCGTCGCAAGGCTTGCTGCTGATGATTCCGGATATGTATAAGATAGCTGGAGAACTGAATCCTTGCGTGCTGCATATAGCTGCAAGAACGCTAGCAGGTCATGCTTTGTCCATCTTTGGCGATCATTCTGATGTGATGGCTGCCAAGTCCACCGGATTTGGGATGTTGTTTGGAAGCAGCGTGCAAGAAGTGATGGACATGGCCCTTATTGCGCAAAGCGTTTCCTTGAAATCCCGTGTGCCTATGATGAATATCTTCGATGGCTTTAGAACCTCCCATGAATTGATGAAGGTGAAGGTCATTCCTGATGAAACCATCCGGGCCATGATTGATGAAAACGATGTAACTGCCCATAGAGACCGCTGTTTGTCTCCAGAGCATCCAGTCATTAAAGGAACGGCGCAGAATCCTGATGTGTTCTTCCAAAACAAGGAAGCTACGAATAACTATTACAAGAAAGTTCCCGCCATCATGCAGGAAGCGATGGATAAGTTTCATGAGTTGACGGGAAGGAAATACAATCTGTTTGATTATTATGGACATCCCGAAGCGGAAGAGATCATCATCATCATGGGTTCGGGAGCAGAAACGGTGGAAGAAACCATCTCCTACCTTAATGCTCATGGTGGAAAGTATGGCTGCATAAAAGTTCATTTGTTCCGACCATTCTCCATTAAGGATTTCATCACTTCCATACCATCAACGGTTAAGAGAATTGCGGTTCTTGACAGAACAAAAGAAGCAGGCAGTCTTGGTGAGCCTTTATATCAGGATGTGGTTACTTCCTATTCCGAAGCATTCTCTGAAGGCATGATAAGCAATGTGGTTTTCCCAAGGATAATCGGTGGCAGCTATGGCTTGTCATCAAAGGAGTTTACTCCTGCTATGGTTAAGAGTATCTTTCAAGAATTGGAAAAGGATGCCCCAAAGAACCATTTCACCATCGGCATCAATGATGATGTAAGCTTCAAGAGTTTGGAATATGATGCAAGTTTTTCCTTGGAAGAACAGCATGATTTCAGAGGATTGTTCTTTGGCTTGGGGTCTGACGGTACTGTTGGTGCTAACAAGAACTCCATCAAGATTATCGGTGAAACAACAGATTATTTTGTACAAGGATATTTTGTTTATGATTCTAAGAAAGCCGGTGCATTGACTGTATCCCATCTTCGATTAAGCAAAAGACAGTTGCAGTCCTCTTACTTGGTTCATTCAGCAAACTTTGTTGCTTGTCATCAGTTCAACTTCTTGAGACAGTTCGACATGCTGAAGAACATTACCGACAATGGAACTTTCCTGTTGAATTCTCCATATCCAGCCGATGATGTTTGGGATAAACTTCCAAAGAATGTGCAAGAGCAAATAATTGCCAAGCATCTGAAATTATATGTTATCGATGCCAATACGGTAGGAAAGGAAACAGGTATGGGCAAGCGTGTAAATGGTATCTTACAGACTTGTTTCTTTGCGATATCAGGTATTCTTCCAAAGGATGAAGCTATATCACGAATAAAGAAGGCAGTTGAGAAAACATACAAGAACAAAGGCGAAGCAGTCATTCAAAAGAACTTCAAGGCTATTGACAGCACCTTGGAACATCTTTATCAAGTGGATTATCCGAATGTAGTTACTGCTATCGATGAAGAGCATCTTTCCATAAATGGCGAGGCAACTGATTTTGTGAGAGATGTATTGGGTAAAATCATTTCTGGAGATGGAGATGATTTGCCAGTAAGTGCTTTCCCTGTAGATGGAACCTATCCTACAGGCACAACCAAATACGAGAAAAGAAATATAGCGGAACAAGTTCCTGTTTGGGATGAACCGCTTTGCACGCAATGCAATAAATGCGTGGTCATCTGCCCACATGCTGCCATTCGTGCCAAGATTGTAGATAAGGATTTGGCTGCCACTGCTCCTGATACCTTCAAAACAATTGCTCCTATAGGCAAGGAATTCGACAAGACCAAGGAGGTTTATTCCTTGCAGGTTTCTGTTGAAGATTGTACCGGTTGTAATCTTTGTGTCGAGTATTGTCCTGCCGCCAGCAAGACCATTGAAAATCATAAGGCCATCAATATGGTGAGCCGTCTTTCTGTTCTTGAAAAAGAAAAGGAAAACTGGGAATTCTTCTTGAAAGTTCCTGAAATTGATAAGACCAGAATAAACATGACCAGTGTAAAGGGTACCCAGTTTCTACAACCATTGTTCGAGTTCTCGAGTGCTTGCCCTGGTTGTGGCGAAACACCTTATCTGAAACTGCTTACACAGATTCTTGGTGAACGTATGATTGTTGCCAATGCTACGGGTTGCTCTTCCATTTATGGTGGCAACTTGCCTACTACGCCTTGGTCGAAAAACAATGCCGGCCAAGGTCCTGCTTGGGCTAATTCTTTATTTGAAGATAATGCCGAATTCGGCTTGGGAATCCGACTTGCCTTGAATCATAAGAAGGACATGGCTTTCGAATTGGTTCATAACATGAGGGAAATGATTGGTGAAGAATTGGCTGATGGCATCATCAATGCCGATGAAACCACCGAAGCCGGTATACAATTGCAACGAAGCAATGTGGAGAAATTGAAGAATATCTGCCTCACGATGGATACTCCGGATGCAAAACGATTGCTCAACCTATCTGAAAATCTTTGCAAGAAATCCTTGTGGATAATTGGTGGCGATGGTTGGGCTTACGACATCGGTTATGGAGGTCTCGACCATATTTTATCAACCGGTGAAAAGGTCAATATCCTCGTTCTTGATACAGAAGTATATTCGAATACTGGTGGTCAAACTTCCAAGGCAACGCCTATCGGTGCCATGGCTCGATTCTCTGCCGGAGGAAAGGTTACAGCCAAGAAAAACTTGGCCATGATGGCAGTAAACTATGGCAATGTTTATGTTGCCCGTATTGCTCTTGGTGCCAATGATACTCAAACTGTAAGAGCATTTACCGAGGCTGATAATTTCCCTGGCACTTCCATTATCATTGCCTACAGCCACTGCATTGCTCATGGTTACGACATGTCGAAGGGGGCCGACCAGCAACAAAAAGCCGTCAAGTCCGGTTACTGGCCTTTGTATCGCTACAATCCGCTGAAACCTATTGGCGAACGATTTGTCATGGATTCCAAGGAGGCCTCAATTCCTTTGAGTGAATATATCTATAACGAGACCAGATATTCCGCACTTGTAAAACAAAATCCGGTGCTTGCCGAAGAGCTCCTGCATCTTGCCGAAAAGGACATCAAGACCAAATGGGAGCAGATCAGCCTCATGAAGCAGCTATAATATATATAGTATAGCCATTCTCCAAAAAGGGATTGGATTTATAAGTATTTTAAGATTGATGATACGGATGATTTTATGATGGCACGCCGAAAAACGATGCAATTATAAAATTATCCGTTAATTTTTTAGAAAGTTATTAACAATTCTTGAGCTCAGAGAAATCTTATTTATTGATGATTTTTTTGAATAAGGGTTAAAATTTCAATTAAGGCTATCATGGAAAACAATGTATGACCAAATTGAATGATTCAGGCTGTCATGGAAATCAATGTATGACCAAATCAAATGATTTAGGCTATCATGGAAAACCATTTATGCCCAATTCAAATGAATAAGGCTGTCATGGAAAACCATTTATGACCAATTCAAATGAATTAGGCTGTCATGGAAAACCATTTATGACCAAATCAAATGATTAAGGCTATCATGGAAAACAATGTATGACCAAATTGAAAATTTAGCCTAATAATGGAAACCCATGTATGCCTTAATTGAAATTTCAGCTTGAAAACCAATAAAAACTAGAGCAGGAATACAAATTTTATACGGAAGAAAGATTTGGATAATGTCTCAAAAACTCAAAATCGAAACAAAATCTATCTTAAAGGGATGGAAATTTTAACATTTGATGAACACAGATTTCTTGCCATAATCATCAATTAAGATAATTATGGACTGACGGATAAACCTTTAATGGGAAATTAGGAAGCGATTTTGTTCATCACCATGTCCCTCGTCATTCTGGCCACTTCCAAGCATTCCTTGGTTTTTTCGTGAGACATGCAGTATTTACTGTTGTTTTCAATGATTTCACTCTTGCACATGAATAGGTTCAAGTCAATTTTTTTGAAATCCTTGTCAAAGTCAATGCATTCATCAAGCAAGTCATTCAACGAAGGATGCTCGATTGGAGGCAAGTTTTTGGCTGAAACAAAAGCCTTCAGGTAATTGTTCATCACATCTTTTACATTCAGACAAACGCACATGCCCACTATATCTGCTGCCGGTTTGTTGAATTCATCTTCAGCCCAAAACAGTTTTTCGTCGGCCTCATTCAGCATTTGGTTAATTGTTGGATTTTCCATAATTCGTATTCTTATTTATTCTTTTTGATGCCTACAAAATTAGATTTCCATTATCAGCTACAATATGACATCAGTCATTAATGATTATGATATATATCAACTAATTGAAATGCAGTTAAATTGTTGTTTTAATGCTTGATTTATCCTTGAAAAATCAATGCTGATTAATATCGTTGCATGTAATGTTTTGCAATCGCAATGGATTTATTAACCATGATATAAATCATATTGTTGATAACTTTGTCAAACTTTTTTTGAGCGTGTTTTTGTTGAAAAGTATTTGTAGATTTTCCAGCCATCGCTACATTTATTTGTAAATTTACCCCGCAAATCAAAATACAGTTATGAAGAATAA
This sequence comes from uncultured Bacteroidota bacterium, assembly GCA_903911135.1. Taxonomy (GTDB): domain Bacteria; phylum Bacteroidota; class Bacteroidia; order AKYH767-A; family JABDAW01; genus JABDAW01. The sequence goes on along the minus strand of CAIWCG010000184.1, from coordinate 3,409 downwards.
TAAGACCGAAAAACCAACCAAAAAAGGATTGAAAATATCCCGTCTTTTCACTAAAGACAACCAAAATCCTTATGATCAGTTTCAATATGAAATAAGGTCATCAGTAATAAAAAATCCAGCAGGCGACGAGGTATTCCGAATGGACAATGTGGAAGTTCCTAAGGAATGGAGCCAAATAGCTACCGACATACTTGCACAGAAGTATTTCAGAAGAACAGGAGTACCTAAAGAAGATGGATCAATAGGTGGAGAAAGTTCTGTCAAGCAAGTTACACATCGCCTTGCCAACTGCTGGAAATCATGGGGAGAAAAATATAATTACTTCAACTCTGAAGCGGATGCTCAAGCATTCTACGATGAGTTGTCTTATATGATATTGAATCAGATGGCAGCACCGAATTCACCACAGTGGTTTAATACCGGTTTATATAGTTCCTATGGAATTAAGGGTACCTCGCAAGGCCATTATTTTGTTGATCCTGGAACTGGCAAATTGCAAGTTTCCGATTCGGCATACGAACATCCTCAACCACATGCATGCTTTATATTATCTGTAAAGGATGATTTGGTTAACGAAGGCGGCATCATGGATTTATTGGTCCGTGAAGCGCGTATATTTAAATATGGTTCAGGTGTGGGGACTAATTTTTCAAGGATAAGAAGCGAAAAGGAAGGGTTATCAGGCGGTGGTCATTCTTCCGGTTTGATGTCTTTCTTAAAGATTGGTGATAGGGCTGCAGGAGCCATTAAATCAGGAGGAACTACCCGTAGGGCAGCTAAAATGGTTTGCCTAGATCTTGACCATCCTGAAATAGAGGAATTCATCAATTGGAAGGTGGAAGAAGAAAGAAAAGTTGCAGCACTAATAGCTGCAGGTTATTCTTCCGACTATGAAGGAGAGGCATATAAAACAGTATCAGGTCAAAATTCCAATAACTCCATTCGTATTCCAAATTCATTTTTCAAAGCGCTGCAGAATAACGAAAACTTTAACCTGACAGCCAGAACAAATGGCGAGACCGTTAAAGCTGTTCCAGCGAAGAAACTTTGGGATCAAATTGCATTCGCTACCTGGAGATGCGCTGATCCTGGCGTTCAATTCGACACTACCATCAATGAATGGCATACTTGCCCTCAAGGGGGAAGGATAAATGCATCCAATCCTTGTTCTGAATATATGTTCCTTGATAATACAGCCTGCAATTTGGCCTCTTTGAATCTTAGAAAGTTCTATGATGAAAACACACAACTTTTCGATATAAATGCTTATGAACATGCTTGCAGGTTATGGACTATCGTTCTCGAAATATCTGTGTTGATGGCGCAATTTCCAAGCAAGGATGTTGCACAACTGTCTTATGATTACAGAACATTAGGGTTGGGATTTGCCAACCTAGGTTCAGTTTTGATGATTGCAGGCATACCTTATAACTCTGAAAAGGCACACGCAATAGGTGCATCCATTTCAGCCATCATGACTGGTACCGCTTATAAGACCTCTGCTGAAATGGCAGGTATCCTTGGCACTTTCTCCAAATATCAGGAAAACAAGGATGATATGATGCGGGTAATTCGCAATCATCGCTATGCAGCGTATCATGCTGATGATGCTTATGAGAAGTTGGAAATAAAACCATTAGGAATTGAAGCCCAATATTGTCCTGATTATTTGATCAAGGCGGCTTGCAAATCTTGGGATGATGCCTTGCAGTTAGGCACCAAACATGGATTCCGAAACGCGCAGGTAACGGCCATAGCTCCTACAGGAACCATAGGTTTGTTGATGGATTGTGATACCACTGGTGTTGAACCTGATTTCGCTTTAGTGAAATTCAAGAAACTTTCTGGTGGCGGATATTTCAAGATCATCAATCAGACTGTTCCATTGGCATTAAAGACACTTGGATATAATGCCACTCAAACTCAAAACATCATTGATTATGTTACCGGCAAAGGCACTTTCTCCGGTGCTCCATACATAAATCATGAAACCATGATCTCCAAAGGCTTTACGATAGATGACATATACAAGATTGACAAGGCTGCAGCTTCTTCGTTTGATATAGCGTTTGTATTCAATAAATGGAATCTTGGCGAGGATTGTCTACAACGAATCGGCCTTACTCCTGCCGAATACAATTCCAATTCATTCAATCTTTTGGAAATATTGAGCTTCACTGAAGAACAAATCGAAGAGGCCAACAAATACGTATGTGGAACCATGACCATAGAAGGTGCTCCCGAATTAAAACCGGAACACCTGCCGGTGTTTGATTGTGCCAACAAATGCGGCATTTATGGAGAACGTTTCATTCACCCGCTTGGCCATATCAAGATGATGGCTGCTGTTCAGCCGTTCATATCAGGTGCCATTTCCAAGACCATCAACTTGCCACACGAATCATCCATCGAAGATGTGATGGAATGCTACGAAATGTCTTGGAAGCTGGGCTTGAAATCGAATGCCTTATACCGAGATGGCAGTAAGTTATCACAGCCACTTTCCAATAAATCGAACAAGAAGAAAGAAGACAAGATTACTCCAGAAGAGAAGTCCAATGAACTGTCTTCAGAGCAAGTTTTGGAAGCTGCCCGAAGATTGATCAATCAATCGGTGGACACCAAGTTCAAGAGAGAATTGTCGAGCATTGTGGATAGGAAGAAACTCCCTGCCAAACGCACCGGATTCACCCAAAAGGCCAAGATTGGCGGTGTCACCATGTTCGTCAGGACAGGCGAATATTCCGATGGCACACTTGGCGAAATCTTCATCGACATGCACAAGGAAGGCGCTTCGTTCCGGTCCTTGCTGAACTGTTTTGCCATCGCCATTTCCATCGGCTTGCAATACGGCGTTCCGTTAGAGGAATTCGTCGACAAGTTCATCTTCACCCGCTTCGATCCTTCCGGCCCAGTAGAACATCCGAACATCAAGCTAAGCACTTCGGTGGTCGATTTCATCTTCCGACTGTTGGCTTACGAATATCTCGACCGCGACGATTTGGTTCAGAATCCTGACCACACCGACAAAGAAAAGAAACACGAAGAATACAATGAAGAGAAACCGAAAATAGCCATCAAGGTGAAAGAAGTGGCTGGCGAAGGCAAAGACCAGACTCAAGAATATCTAAACACCATGATGGGCGATGCACCCGTTTGTTCCACCTGCGGCCACATCACCATCCGTTCCGGTGCCTGCTACAAATGCCTCAACTGCGGCACCAGCCTCGGTTGCAGCTAAGCCAACAGCATAAACTATCCACACAAAAGCCACCTTATCCAATAGGGTGGCTTTTTTCATTTGGAGCCTATAGTTTCTTCTCGTATCAAGGTGCGTCCCGCTATCCGCTGTAGCCGCTGCATCCCCAATACCGACACCAAGCAGCGGGCTGCCGCTACTATCGGGGCT
>CAIWCG010000183.1 GCA_903911135.1 uncultured Bacteroidota bacterium | reverse complement strand
TTGATGTCTGAAGTCCACCGTTTGATGTCCGAAGTCCACCATTTGTTGTCCGAAGTCCACCCTTTGATGTCTGAAGTCCACCGTTTGATGTCCGAAGTCCACCATTTGTTGTCCGAAGTCCACCCTTTGATGTCTGAAGTCCACCGTTTGATATTTGGTGGTCATCATTTGATAAATGGCGACTTTTTGAGAGTTTTTCGGCTTATTTGGTTGGGGTAAATGGCTTCCAGTTGGTCCAATCTCCAAAATGGTCATGGGTCAGGATTTGACGGTTACGCAAAGAAATTTCAACTCTCAAGGTAAGCCCTCCGATTACTTTTTCTCCTTTGCTGCTTGGATCAACCGGAAGAATGGTTGTTCCTCCATTCAGACTCATCTGAACCTGGTGAGGACCTGCGCCTTTCATCCTGTAAAGAACAGAATTTGGTTCCGGTCCGTCCAGAATTTCATCCTGGCGTTCGCCATGCGAATGAAAAGTTTTCAACTCCATATCAAAACTTTCGGCTATTTGGTTCGCTACCGTATGGTTTGGAGCAGCGTTGACCAATCCCTGGCAGGCAAGGCGATAAGTTTCTATGTTGCCATCCATAACATCTACCACACCATTGCGCTCGGTAACCGTTTTTGTGGGAGGCGTGGTTTTGGTGGCTGCTTCAAAATTGGTGACATCATTAATGTGCCCGTCAAAAGTGCTTAATGAAGGACTGGGTGAACCATAATAAATGTTTCCGGTCAATGCCAGTTTAATAGATTTTGCTTTAATCACTTTTCCTGCGACATCCCTGGGTTCATGTACTACGAGTTCGTATTTTGGTGTGCTCATTTTTTTTTAGTTTTAATTTTTTTTAAAGGTTTATACTTTTACTTTCGAGGCGGAAAATTACAAAAAAATATAAAACTGCCAAACTTGCAAGTGAATTTTACCTTATTTTGCTTAAATATTGGGTGTGTTTCGGCGAAAAGGCAAAGCCTTTTCGCCGCAGCTTCGTTAATTATTAAAAGTTCATTCGAAGCAACCTGCCGTCAAATCATAGCCCCGATAGTAGCGGCAGCCCGCTGCTTGGTGTCGGTAATGATGATGCAGCGGCTACAGCGGATAGCGGGACGCACCATGATACGAGTGGAGGATATAGGCTCCAAGAAATAATTAGGAATTACAAATTAGGAATTAGGAAGGGGAGGAGGGGCAACGATATTTTGCTGCCTTGACAGCCAATCGGAAATATTTTCATTTATTTGCGCAAGTTTTATTGACAGAAGACTTCTAAACGATCATAATCACACTAACAAATATTAAAATGAAAAGAAAAATCTTTACCATCGCAGCAATTCTATTGCTAAAAATGAGCGTTGTCGCTCAACTAACCCCTGATGTTACGTCTTGGGTTGTGAACACCGGCACACAAACCGGTTATTCCGGCATCCTTTCGAACGTGCAGGTGGTGCAGTATGACACCAACTATACGTATGTCAGCTGTACCTGCATTCCGGGTTACAGCATCGGTCCGTGGACTGGAAACCCGAACGTTCCATCGAACCAAAATTTCGTTTACAAGATACCTCGTCATCCCGTTCGAAACACCAATACGCTCACCTCTGTTGGGATGGGACATATCGGTGTTTGGAGCAATGGGGTAAGTGTCTTTAATGTTTCTGATGCCATGTCTTATAACAATTTGGGTATCTGGAACAGGAACGCTTATTTTTGGGAAGGACCAGGATTTGACGCTTGTCTTGGCCATCCGCAACAACAGGGCGAATACCATCATCATGTAAGCCCTACTTGCCTTTACAATCAAGCCGACAGCACCCATCATTCGCCCATTATCGGCTATGCTTACGATGGTTTTCCAATTTATGGAGCCTATGCCTATCAAGATACCAATGGCACAGGTCCGATTGTAAGGATGAGGAGCTCTTATCAGATGCGAAACATCACCGTTCGCGATACTTTGCCTAATGGAACAGCCCTGACTTCGGGCAATTATGGACCAGCAGTGAGTTCTACCTATCCAGTGGGTGCCTATATCGAGGATTTTAAATTTATTTCCGGTTCTGGCGACTTGGATTCGAATAATGGTCGTTTTTGCAGGACTCCGGAATATCCAAATGGCATTTATGCTTATTTCGTGACGATTGATGCCCAGTTGAATCCGGTATTTCCATATACTTTTTATGGTCATTATTATGGCGTTGTGGCAGCAGGAGATATTGGCCCAGGCAGTGGTCACGTTATCATCACCGGCAGCACGACCGTTTATAATCCTTATTCAGGAATCAATGAAATAAATAACAAAATCAAGTTCCAATTCAGCCCTAATCCAGTTAAGGATTATGCATATATCTATTTTGATCCAACGAGCAGCAACAATATAAAAGCAAGCATCTATGATGCGCGAGGGAAACTTATTGAAACGAAATCCTTGATGCAACCAAGCATCAGTTATTCTTTTGATTTCAGCGGTTATGGCAATGGAATATATTTCCTGCATTTAGAGACCGACAAAGAAAGTGTGGTTCAAAAAATCGTCAAGACAAAATAATAAATTTGCTGCATGATTCAGCAGATAAGGTTTGTTTTTAGGATAATTATTGGCATGGCAGTCCTTGGGGCTGCCATGTCTTTTGTATCGCCTACAAATAAAGGTAATGATAAGGGAAGAATTGCTGTTTATTTCGAGAATTATGTTGGCGATAGTCTTCTAAAGCTTGATAGCAGTGTCTATAAAAATGGCTTTGGCCAAACATATACAATTTCGAAGGTTCGGTATTATATCGGTAATATTTGCCTTACCAGGAAGGATGGGAAGATTGGATATCATTCTTCAGAATATCATTTGATAAGTGAAATGGGGCAGGCAACGAATGTGATCAATTTGAATGTAAATCCTTGGGAGGATTATTCTTCTATAAGTTTCATTGTAGGGGTTGACAGCATTCACAATTGCAGTGGCACACAAACAGGTGCATTAGACCCAATGAATGGTATGTTTTGGGCTTGGAATACAGGTTATATTTTCTTTAAGCTGGAAGGGCAATCTCGAGCCTCCAAGTCAAATGGAAACATGTTGGAATTCCATATCGGTGGGTATAAGGAGCCAAATAATTGCATTCGAAAAGTGACCTTGAACATCAAGGAAAATGATATGATTATTCCTTATGAAAAAGATGCTTTTATGGTTATCAAAGTAGATATATCCAAAGTATTCGATTCAACGAACAAGATAGATTTCTCAAAGATTTCTGCCGTTTCTGATTTTCATAATGCTACAACCATTGCAGATAATTATGCAACCATGTTTTCCATTATCAAGCAGTAAGAAATGCATCGGAAAAGAGGAATTGTTATTTGTTGTTTTATTGGATTCATTGCTTTAACAAGCAGTTTCACCAAGGACAATCCATACTTTTTAATAAATAAAAAAGATGTTGAGCTGAAGATACCAAAGGGCTTTCCAAAATTGGTTTATGAATTCAAGAATAATAAGCCAACAGTGGCAGGTTTTGCACTCGGCCGAAAGCTTTTTTATGACCCCATTTTGTCGAAAGACAGTTCCATCAGCTGTGGTTTTTGCCACCAGCGCTTTGTCGCTTTTGCACATATCGACCATAAGTTGAGTCATGGCATCAATAGTCTGATTGGCAATCGAAATGTTCCTGCCATACAAAACATGATTTGGCAGAGCAGTTTTATGTGGGATGGTGGAGTCAATCATATAGAGATGCAGCCATTGGCACCAATTACCAATCAATTGGAGATGGCTGAAACTGTTGAAAACGTCATCATGAAATTGAAAAGAAATACGGAATATACGACACTTTTTCACGATGCATTCAAGGATACGGTCATCAATTCGCAGTATTTATTAAAAGCACTGACGCAATTCACCGGCATGATGATTTCGGATAATTCAAGGTATGATAAATATTTGCGTAATGAAGATACACTGTCGAAGGAAGAGACAAATGGCTTGAAATTATTTAGAAGCCATTGTGAGAACTGTCATAAAGAACCTTTATTTACAGATAATTCTTTTAGAAACAACGGATTGAGGATGGATACATCTTTAAGGGATATTGGAAGAGAAAAAATAACAGGACTTATAACCGATAAATATAAATTCAAGGTTCCAAGTTTAAGAAATGTCGAACTGACTTATCCATATATGCATGATGGAAGGATCAGGACTTTGAAAGATGTTCTTGATTTTTATGCAAAGGGAGATTTCGAAACTATTAATCTTGATGAAAGCGTTAAAAGAAATATAGGATTAACTGAGAAGGACAAACTTGACATCATTGCCTTTCTTAAAACATTGACCGATAAAACGTTTACCTACGACAAGCGTTTTGCAGACCCTACCGGTACTTATTAATCATCAATAAATGGCTGAAATATTAATTAGTCAGCAATTAAGAATTTGAAATCACTTAGGAATAATATTGCTGATTAATCTTTAATTGCTTAATATTGTGGCTCGAAATAATTAAAATGGTTCCATAATAAAACACTTAAGAATTAAACCCTAACGTCATGAATAAAAAAGCCCTCATCATTATCTCCATCTTTTTATTTGTTGTCCATGTTTGCTATGCACAATGGACGGCACAAACAGCTCCTGCTGGGACTGTAAATCTTTATTCCGTGTTTGCCATGGATGCTAATAATGTGGCTGCAGCTGGGGATGCAAAGATTCCCAAGACCAATGATGGTGGTGCAACTTGGACATCGAATTTGACGGTTACCAATGTGAAATTCAACACCGTGCATACCGGTACTACAAATGCGTGGTATTCCTTATCCGTTAATTCAACTTATATGGTTAAGGTAAATTTATTGTCTGGTATTGGGCTATATGCTGGTAGGCCTGATAGTGTTCTTAGCCTTCATTTTTACAAACCAGGATGTGCTGTTGCCGTGGGGCAGTTTGGTAAATTGTCGACTACCTGCGATACAGGAGCAACCTGGCAATATCATAATTCGGGAGTATTTCTAAACATTAATTCGGTTTGGTTTGCTGACACAATGGTTGGTGTGGCTTGCACCATTTCTGGCCATATCATTCGAACTATGGATGGTGGCATGACTTGGAGCGGGGTAACATCGAATACTGTTTCTAATCTCAATGGGGTAAATTTCCCTACGCCAACGACTGGATATATTTGTGGTACATCTGGTACATTTCTTAAAACCACCAATGCAGGCATGTCCTGGGTATCGATGCCTATCGCGAATGGAGCCAATTATAATGGAGTATATTTCCTTGATTCTCTGACCGGTTATGTCGTTGGTTCGGGTGGTGTCATCATGAAAACTACAGATGGTGCCGTTACTTGGTCTCAAATGGTTTCGGGAACCACTCAAACTTTGAATTCAGTTCATTTTGCCGATACTGCAACCGGATGGGTGGTAGGAAACAATGCTACCATATTGAAGTATGGAGCCATAGCCACTGGTATGACCAATCCTATTGAACATGCAACGATAAGTGTTTATCCAAATCCTAACAATGGCAACTTCAACTTGGACTATGATTTGCCATCATCAAAATCCTTGTTTACCGTTAAGGATGTGGTAGGCAGAATAGTTTATAAACAAGAAATAATGGGGCAGGAGGGAAGCGAGAAAATTATTGCCGACCTACGAGCTGGGCTTTATATTTGGGAATGTACAAACAATGGAATGCTTGTGAACAAAGGAAAGATGATGATAACGAAATAGGTAGTCCTTAATGAAATCATTAAACTTATCCAAACAACAGACTGAAGACCTCTTCAATTTTATTGACAGAGATTATCTGGATGCCAGGATATCTATTCTTATCGAGACCTTTGGTGTTATATTTAGAGATGTAAATGCTTTCGAAGCCTAATTTCTCGGCTTCTGCAATCCGTTGTTCTATGCGGTTGACAGCTCGGATTTCACCTGATAGTCCTACTTCGGCAGCAAAACAAGTTTTGGAAGGAATTGCCATGTCTTCGTTTGAAGATAATATGGCACAAACGACAGCTAAATCAATAGCTGGATCTTCTACCCGTATGCCTCCTGCAATATTCAAAAAGACATCTTTGGCGCCAAGAAGAAATCCACAACGTTTTTCTAACACCGCCAAAAGCATACTCATTCTGCGAAGGTCGAAACCGGTGGCAGAACGCTGTGGGGTACCATATACTGCAGAGCTTACTAGGGCTTGAGTTTCTATTAGCAGGGGACGACCACCTTCGATGGTGGCTGCTATGGTGATGCCGCTCAAGGATTCTTCTCGTTGGGAAATAAGTATCTCTGATGGGTTGGTAACTTCACGCAAACCGCCCCCTTGCATCTCATAAATGCCAATCTCGGAGGTGGAGCCGAAACGATTTTTCATGGAACGAAGGATGCGATAGATATGATGACGGTCGCCTTCGAATTGGAGGACGGTATCGACCATGTGTTCCAAAACTTTAGGGCCTGCTATCATTCCATCTTTGGTGATGTGGCCGATAAGAAATACGGGAGTGCCAGTTTCTTTGGCAAATCGAAGCAAATCGGAGGTACATTCCCTTATCTGGGATACGCTACCTGGCGAGGATTCTACCTTGGCTGTATAAAGGGTTTGGATGGAATCGATGATGACCAAATCGGGCTCCAGTGCCTCTATCTGCTTGAAGATGTATTGCATGGAAGTTTCGGTGAGGACATAACAATTGAAGGTGTTTTTGCTGATCCGTTCGGCACGCATCTTTATCTGCTGTTCGCTTTCTTCGCCGCTTACATAGAGCACCTTGAGTTCCTTCATGTTCAGGGCTATCTGTAACATCAAGGTAGATTTTCCTATTCCTGGTTCGCCACCCAAAAGCACCAATGAACCGGGGACGATGCCACCTCCAAGTACTCGTTGAAGTTCTTTGTCTTCTATGGGTATTCGGTGTTCTTCGCCGAGGGTTATTTCGGATATCAACTGTGGTTTTGATGCACGGTTGGTTTTCTTTTCCTTTGATTTCCAATCGTCCTTTTCTTCTGACTGCACCACCTCTTCGACGATGGTGTTCCATTCACCACAGGAGGGGCATTTGCCTACCCATTTCAAGGATTGAGCACCGCAATTTTGACAGAAGAAGGAGGATTTTATTTTAGCCATTTCAATTTCTTCTCAATTTCTTCAATATCCAATTTGTCCTTTGTTCTACCTGTACTCAATTTGTTTTTCTTCAAATCTGAATATTGAATAAAAGACATTTCAGTGCCTTCGAAATCTACTTTTTGAGCGTGAGGAAAACAATCATCAAACCTGACCCCGTCAATGGAATTCAAGATGTCAATTCGGAATGGTTCTTTCCCAAAAAATCCACCTGCAAGAGGTTGTTCATTTAGGAAATCATCTTTCTTGAATAGATTTTTTGGAGCAGGAAACTCTAAAATAACTTTCATCATCCTTTCTGCATTTTCATCAGAAATCTTTATCCATATATCCAAGTCGCCAGTATATCGTGGATAGCCATAAAACCCCACGGCATAGCCACCAACAATCAAATATTCAACATTATGCTTGTTGAGCAAATCAATAAATTCCTTGAATGGTTCGCTTATCATTATTTCCTCTTTCCCCCAACAGAATAATCAGGCGTGGCTGACTGGTTAAAAAACTCAATGAATTGTTGACGCAAAACCTCTATGGCAGATAGACGTTCCTCGAAACTTCTGTTTATCCAGTTCTCCGAATTATTTGCCACATTCTCCCAATCGGATGCAGATTTAATCACTCCTCCTGTTGAAAAGTCAGTTTTAATTTTATTATTAGCTTTCAATTTATTTTTATTTCGCTGCAAAGATAATAAAGATTTGATGCTTGATAAGCGATGGATTCCTTTCTGCTTTTTATCTTGAAAGTTAGTTATATGTTGATGATGAAACAATCTTCAATTTAAATCTGGTGTATTCATTAATTTATGGAGAATTATGTGTTTTGATTTAATTTGGAAGCCTGGACTTATTCCCAGTTTAACTCTTTTTATATTTTTGCGCAGTAATGTTTACATTTGGCTTACCCGAATACTAATGAATTTTCGTCTAAAAGATTTCATTTTCCATAATCCATTATTGATCATGTTAAACCTATTTGCTATAGGTTTCTATGCATTTATAATTTATGATTTTGGCGCTTTGAGCTTCATTAAAAACAATCTTTATCTGACAAGCGATTCATTGGAATATTTGGGATATAGCAAGTGGCTATCGGGAGAAAGTGATTATTGCGATGCGGCTCGGACTTATTTTTATCCGCTACTGTTAATGATAGCGAACGGGTTATTCGGGCTAATAGGTCCTTGGATAATGCAGTTGCTGTTTTGGATTATTGGTTGCAATTTGGTTTATCTTTCCATTTCAAAATTGACGGGAAGGCCTTTCCTTTCTGTCATTTCGTTCTTGATCGTTTCCACCAACATTTCGGTTATCGTATATTCCACCCATGCGCTTACTGAAACAACGGTATTCTTTTTTCTTGGGTGCTTGAGCTATTTGCTGGCCATCGGGATTGGTAAATTCAACAAGGGATATCTATTTTTTTCAATAACTTTTTTGCTGACATTATTGGTTGTTACCAAACCGCTTTACGGCTATCTTTGGTTTTTATATTTATTGATGATATTGATTTTTCATTTCAGAAACCTTTTGAAAAAACCGTTGCTGATTTTGCTGTTTCTCTTGGCTTCGATTCCCTTTATCGGCCAAATGGCCATTAACAAATCTCATCTTGGTACATTTTCAAATAATGTCATTGCCAATTATAATTACAAAACCTATTTCTTCAGGAAGGTGAAATATTTTGCTGAGACGAATCCTCATAACAACTTTGACAAATTGCCTGATAGTGTGCATGCATCGATGATCAAAAAAATAGAGCCCATTGGTGATTCTGAAATAAGGACATTCATTTTTTCAAATCCTATAGCTGTGGGTGAAGTGATTTGGGATAACCTGAATCAAAACTTAAACTCCGGCAACCCTTATATTCCATTGAAATACCATGAAACGATGTGTAAGTGGGTTTCATTTTCAGCAACTATCTTATTCTATTTTCATCTTTTGATGACCGGCCTTTGGATCTATTTTCTGTGGAACCGATTTAAGGAAAGACGTGCCTCCATTTATTTGTTTATCTTCTTCATCGGGGTGATGACTTACTTCATTTTATATACCTCGGCAATTTCGTTTTGGGCTGGCGACAGGCTGATTTCGCCTGCAATAGTTTTATGGAGTGGATTGTATCCTTTATTGATTTTTCAATCATTGAACCGTAAAATTCCTTTGCAGCAATTGAAGGTTTAATGGATAAGAATCTTATGAGGAATTCAGGCCTTTTATGATTCTATTTCTATGTCGTATTTGTCTAAAAGTCCTGCTATGCCGGAGAGTGAAAATTTAGCTTTCTTGACTTTGTTTTGGTTGGGGTCTATGGAATAATTGAAGGAAGTTCGGAAGTCGGCTTTTTCAAGGATTGTGTTTTCAAATTTCGCATTGGTGAGGTCGCATTTATCGAAGAGGGTGTTGGTCAAATCGCATTCGGTAAAGTCGACTTCGTTCAACCGGGAGTTGATGAAGGAGGTCTTCTTGATTTTCCGTTTGTAGAAGGAGGAATGGTTTAGATTGCAGGTGTGGAAGGTGGCGGTAAAACCGAACTCGTGGCAATTATGAAATAAGAGCCCGAGCATTTTGCAATCCTTGAATTTCACCTCTCTGAAAGTTGTCTTTACCAGTTTTGCCATGCTTAAATTGCAATCTAAAAACTGACACTCGATAAAAATCATATCTGTAAGGTCGGCGTTGGAGAAGTCGCAACTTTTGAAGACGCAAAGTTCATATTCACCTTTGGCGAGGGGGCTTGCAGTGAAGTTAATTTTATCAAAGGTTTTATTGTCTATGAGTTGCATGATTCAGGTGGTTTATTGAGGTATGTTTTACGTATGAATTCTGTTTTGCAAAACTATGAAAATCAAAATACGAAAAATAAAATTTAAATTAATTATTATTGGTTGGATTTTGATTATCGATTCCGATAGCTTGCGGATGGGAACTTAGGTCTTGCGAATCTTGACTTAGGGCTTGCGAATGGGTACTTAGGGCTTGCGAATGGTTACTTTGGTCTTGCGAATGGTTACTTTGGTCTTGCGAATGGGTACATTGGTCTTGCGAATGGGTACTTGGGTCTTGCGAATGGGTACTTGGGTCTTGCGAATGGGTACTTGGGTCTTGCGAATGGGTACATTGGTCTTGCGAATGGATACATTGGGCTTGCGAATGGATACAATGGGCTTGCGAATGGTATTTTAGGGTATGCTGAAACCCACGGCTGGTATGGGCTGGAGGCCTAATTGGGTGTTTTTGGAGGCTTGGAAGTTTTGGGAGGCAGGAAAGGGAGAATTATTTGCGAATGACGGCTTGGAGGTTCTTCTCGAAGGTCTCCATGAGGCGTTCCATGACCTTGTCAATCTGTTTGTCAGTTAGGGTTTTCTCCTCATCCTGCAAAATGAAGCTCATGGCATAGGATTTCTTTCCGGCTTCTATCTTGTCGCCTTGATAGACATCAAAAAGATTGACCTTCTTGAGTATGCTACGGTCGGTTTTGAGGGCCAATTCCTCGAGTTGGCTATAGGTGATGTCGGTATTGACGACCAAAGCCAAATCCCTGCGAACTTCAGGGTACTTGGAGACCTCTTTATAGATTACATTGTTGTTTCGGGAGGCTTTGAGGACCTTATCCCAGTTGATGTCGGCCCAAAATACTTCTGTGGTGATGTCAAATTGTTTCAAGGTGCTCTTCTTCACGGATTCCAACTTCACATCCTGGCTCCTGATGCCCAATCTTTTTATGAGGTTGTCCACCACTTCCTTCAGTGAATAATAATCCACCTCGGTGTTGGCATTGTTCCAGTTCTCGGGAAGCTTTCTACCCGTGATGAATATCGCCAAGTGTTGGTTTTCGATGTATTTGTCGGCATCCTTATGATAGGTTTTGCCGAACTCATAGAATTTAAGGTTAGGATTCCTTCGATTTCTGTTGTAGGCAATCGCTTCGAGTCCGGAGAAGAGCATGCTTTGGCGCATGACATCCAATTCGCTGCTCAAAGGATTAAGGATAAAGACGTTTTTGGAACTATCGATGGAGGAATCTGTGTGATAACTTGATTTTGTGAGCGAATTGGACATGATTTCATTGAAGCCGATGCTGCTCAAGAAGTTTGCAGCCGTGTTGTTGATCTTTTCCTTTTCAGGTTTGTTTATGTATGACAAAGAGGCATTGATTTTTTCGGGAAGGGGGATGTTGTCATAACCATAGATACGAATGATTTCCTCTACCACATCGGCCTCACGCTGAACATCGACCTTGAAAGGCGGAACGGATAACTCCAAGCCAAAATCCCTGTCATGAACAATATTGATTTCCAATGCAGTAAGTATCTGTCTGATCTTTTCTCTGTCTATTTTAATCCCTATCAATCGATCGAGATGCTTATAATTCAATGGGACTTGAAAGTTTTCTACGGGATTGGGATAGATATCCACAATCTTGGAAGAAATCTGCCCTCCAGCAATGTCCTTTATCAACATGGCAGCACGTTTCAAGGCGAAAACGGTGATGTTAGGGTCAGTGCCTCTTTCGAAACGGAAGGAAGCATCCGTTTTAAGTCCATGATGGCGCGATGTTTTTCTGATATGCACCGAATCGAAGAAGGCGCTCTCTAAAAAGATGCTCTTCGTTTCATTCTTTACACCAGATTTGATTCCACCAAACACTCCGGCAATGCACATGGGCTCATCCATGTTTGAAATCATCAGGTCATTGGCGGTCAAGGTTCTTTCAACGCCTTCCAACGTGATGAATTTGGTCCCTTCACGGTATTTCTTTACCACCACTTTCTTCCCAAGGATCTCATAAGCATCGAAGGCATGTAGGGGCTGCCCCAATTCATGCAACACATAGTTGGTGGCATCCACGATATTGTTTATCGGCTTCAATCCAATCGACTTCAATCTGTTTTTTAGCCAATCAGGAGATTCTTTCACCTCGATACCGGAAATGGTAAGCCCTGAATACCGCAAGCAGGCGGCATCCTCAATCGATACGGCAATATTCAATTCCTCATTATCATTGTCAAAATCCTTAACAGATGGGAGTTTTGTTTTTATGTCATTATTTTTAAGACTTAATACGGCAGCCAAATCTCGAGCAACGCCAAAATGAGAAGCCGCATCTGCCCTGTTTGGTGTCAAGCCAATTTCGAAGACGGTGTCATCCTCAATTTTGAAATAATCCTTCACCAAACTCCCCACCACAGCCGAATCATCCAGAATCAAGAGCCCTTCATGAGACCTACCCAAACCTATTTCATCCTCGGCACACAACATGCCTTGCGATAATTCACCTCTGATTTTAGATTCCTTTATCTTGAATGGCTCCCCATCTACAGGGTGAACCGTGGTGCCAACCAATGCGGTTATTACCTTGATGCCTGCTCTCACGTTTGGAGCTCCGCAGACTATTTTCAGTGGTTCTCCTGATCCGATGTTTACTATTGTCAAGGATAATTTGTCAGCATTCGGGTGTTTGGTCACCTCCAACACTTCCCCAATTACCAATGCTTCCATGCCTCCTTTCACCGATTGAAATAGTTCGGCTGATTCCACCTCCAAGCCACAGTTGGTCAACAATACCGCCACTTCCGAGGCCGGTAAATCGATATTCAAGTATTCTTTAAGCCAGTTATATGATATTTTCATTGCAAATTGTTTCGCGCAAATTTATATTTTGCATGGGTAATCAGCCTACAATAAATTTATCCTTGCTTTCGTATTCAATCATCAAATGAAAATTTCCATTAAAATAATGCTGTTGCTGCTGCTTGTTTCCACAGGTGGCAAGGCACAGACCATTCAGAAGACGACAGTTTATTTCGATTTCGACAAGGCGGAACTGACGCCTGAAACGACCCATAAACTCGACAGCATCGCGAAGTTCATCAATAAATATATCGCCAAGGTCATCAAGATTGAGATTGCCGGGCACACCGATTCGATGGGGATGAACGATTATAATGACCGCCTCTCCAACCTGCGAGCCAACGCCGTGAACGACTATCTCCTCGCGAAGAAAATTCCTGATACGCTGATAAAGAAAGTGGATGCTTTTGGCAAACGGATGCCGGTTTCGAACAACCATGATTCAGTGGAGCGAAGCAAAAACCGTAGGGTGGAAATTTCCACCTATTTCGTGAAAAACAATGCTGCCAAGACCACTCCCCAACCCAAAACCGACCTTAAGGATGGCTACATTCCGCACAAAACCTTTAACCCGAAGTTGGAAGATCTCGACAAGATTCCCGACATCGATTCGGGCACCACCATCGTTATCCCCAACCTGATTTTTGTAGGTGGCAGCCACGAGTTGGTCTCCTCCTCCACCACCGCTTTGGTCAAGATTTACAAGCTCATGAAAGAAAATCCGAACCTCAAGATAGAGCTGCAAGGACACGTATGCTGCCACTACGATGGCATGGGGCCCGATGGCTACGATGTAGAAACCCGCACCAACAATCTATCGGAAAACCGCGCCAAGGCAGTATATGATTACCTCATAAAAAACGGCATTGAGCGCAAAAGATTGGCCTACAGAGGGTTCGGAGGCATGCACAAATTGGTGGAGGAAATCACCGAAGACGACAGAGCCCGAAACCGCAGGGTAGAAATCAGGATACTGGAGAAATAGGGAATGATTTGGAGCCGACGGTTCCCTCTCGTATCATGGCCAGTCCCGCTATCCGCTGTAGCCGCTGCATCCCCATATCCGACACCAAGCAGCGGGCTGCCGCTTCTATCGGGGCTATGCTTTGACGGCAGGTAGCTTCGAATGAACTTTTATTCCTTGATGAACTTACCTCTCACGACTCCCTCTCCTTGAGAGAGGACTGTGGAGATGCTATAAAAGTAAACCCACTACTCCAATTAGAAATAGCTACTTGAATTACAACCTTTTAGGACGGCGAGAAAAAGACCGACCTGTCAGGATGTTTACCAAAAAGCAAAAGGGTGGAGAAAAGGAAGGTGTATCGTCCTAAAATAAGTTGACACTCTGTCAGGTAAAATCCTGACACAAATTTACATATTTTAATTAATCCTAAAATAGGTTTACTTTTGCCTGGCA
>CAIWCG010000182.1 GCA_903911135.1 uncultured Bacteroidota bacterium | reverse complement strand
GTGGGTTGCTCCTCAGCATTGACCAATTCCGCTTCATCCATGCCAGGCAAAAGTAAACCTATTTTAGGATTAATTATAATGTGTAAATTAAAGTCAGGATTTTACCTGACAGAGTGTCAACTTATTTTAGGACGATACAAGATGTTTAGGATTAACTTATACCTGACAGGAGCAATACCTGTCAGGACTTATCGTCAATTAAATAAACAATACCGCTCCGTAACAACAGTATCTGATTGTGTTCCTATTAACTCCCTGCTATCATATTCTATCTTGGTTAATAAAATATAATCCGATTGTTTTCTTATCCTCAAATCAGTTATTGTAAATGACAATTTATCCAATGAAAAACTCTCTGTCTCAAATTTATAACTTGCAATCGTCCCCATTTCCTTTTCAACAGCAATCAAGGAATTTGGTAATGGAGGTACATTTTCAACCTTGCAAATTGTTGTTTGGAAGACAGGAAACAATACCGATTCATTCAACAATTCATTGATTGGAATGTTCCTCCTTTTTCTATTATTTATCCTTATTTCAATTATACTTTTTGAATCATTCAGCAAGCCTTTATAAACTTGTTCATTTCCTAAGTCCATGAAAGATTGATAATCCTTCAACCCTAATTGTTTATAAAATAAATCATCAAAGATAGCCTCCTCCAAATTGCATCGCATTTCCTTAGCTGTCTTCTGAAACCTTAACCAAATTGATTCTTCAAATTGTCCTTTTATAACACTACACCCTACACCGAATAAGTTTATTTTGATTGATTGAAGTGAAGAGTTCATTCATAAATAATGGAAAGTAGAATGGATTAAGGCTGTATTAAATCTTGAAATAAATTATATTGTTCTTGAGTAATATAATTCTTATTAATATTCTTCTTTAAGCTTTCTAAAAAAATTCTTGGGTTAGCTAATAAAAATATAAAATCTTCATAAGAATTAATACCTTCAAAATAATATTCGCCATTATTTTTTCTTATGCAATTTGACATTATTGTTTGGTTATATATATACTTTCCATATGGTCCTCCAGGAGTCAATTTTCCTCTTGTAGTGCAGATGTTGTCAATAATATCATCTTCAGGAATTTTATATTTTATCTTTTGACAAACTACTAAATACATATTTTGAACACCTTTAGATTTGGAAAATATTATATTGGTTTCATTGAGCACTTTTTCTAATTCAGTTCTAACATTTCCCATAGGTTGTACGTGGATCAATTCTTGATTCCTTTCTTCTTTTGTTTCATTGTGTAATTGAACACTGTTAGACATTATTATACTATTTTGCCACTTCTTAATAATTTCATCTAAAGCAGTTTGAATTTCATATGGAATAGATTCAGAAGTGGTTTTTACTGCGATTTCAAATATCTCATCTTTAGATTTAACATTATGTTTTAAAGACGATTTATATTCAATATTTTTTCTTTGATTCGTTTTCCTTGATTCTTTTTTGTTACGTTCAATTTTTGGGGCATAATTATCAATTATACATTGTTGATTGTAATGCTCCCAATTGAAATCAATTTTTAAAATCCTATGTTCATTAACTTTTTTTGTATTAAAGTCATAACAAGAAATAATGGTTTCAAGCCCATTCTTATCATAGCCAAAGAAGTCATAGATCTTTGTTTCATTATCTAAGCCTTCAATAAAACTACCAAAAACAGCTCCTTTGCCAATTAAAATCATTTGGAAG
Organism: uncultured Bacteroidota bacterium; assembly: GCA_903911135.1. Taxonomy (GTDB): domain Bacteria; phylum Bacteroidota; class Bacteroidia; order AKYH767-A; family JABDAW01; genus JABDAW01. Next base: position 13,379 of record CAIWCG010000182.1, on the reverse strand, counting down.
TCGTTATCACCATATATAAAATCATCTTCACTTTCAATTTCACCATTTTCAATTAATTCATTAATAAATACTTCTAAATTTGAACCTAATCCAGACATAGGTTCATAAGGCATGACAACTTTGTCCCAAAGTTTTTCAAATGGGTCTGTTATAACTAAATATACTCTTATTCCTAAGCCAAAATCTTCACCAGTTATTAAGTTTTCAACTTTTTCGCCAGATTCCTCTATTTCATTAAGAATGCTACTATAACGATTCATTGCCTTTTGCCTAGCATTAATAGGATTTATATCTTCAAATGTTTCAATCTCATAATATACTTCTGTCTTTTCAGAGTTTTTATATCTCGCAATGTCTAAATTATAATGTATCATATTAATTTTTATTTGGCCACAAAACTAACAAATTATTTAATCATCTAACACTCAAGCAAAAATGATACTATATATATAAGGTATGTTTGGAGGGTTTTGGGTTAAAGTTACGTGTGTTTTTGCAATCTTCAATAGTTTGAGAGAAAGACCCAAATACTAGAAAACCACCATTCAAGAATCATAAACCCTGAAAAAATGATGTCGGACTTGTACCAGAAGTCTTCAGACATCTCATGGAAGTCTTCAGACATGTGATAGAAGATTGAAGACTTGTGATGGAAGTCTTCAGACATGCGATAGAAGATTGAAGACTTGTGATGGAAGTCTTCAGACATGCGATAGAAGATTGAAGACTTATGATGGAAGTCTTCAGACTTGTGATAGAAGTCTGATGTTTGATTGAAAATAAAATGAAAAGTTTTGAGGGTTTTACGTATAAAACTACTATTTCCACTTACAAATATGTTTTGAATCATCTTTTCAGCCATTCCCAAGATTTGAGTTGGTATAATTTACAATCAAGATTCCTGATTCTTTAAAACTTACAAATCCCCTCAATTTTCAGAAACCAACCCTTCGTTTCAGAAATACACCCGCAGTTTCAGAAACCACCTCAAAAAGGGGCAAATCTCCTCGCAGCACCAAGAAATATACCCGCAGCATCAAGAAACCTACTAACAGCACGAAGAAATCTCATCGCAGCTCGAGGAAATCTATACGAAGACCGAAGAAATCTCCTCGCAGCACCAAGAAACCTACCTCCAGCACGAAGAAATCCCCCCGCAGCACAAAGAAATACACCTGAAGTACGAAGAAACCTCTTTTATACCCGATGATTCCTTAATGATTGCTTCGCTTTTGGTGAGCTATCATAAAATCATTCGAATCGTTATATTTACCACCTTGAAAATGATTAATTAATACCAATTACGATATGAAAAATTACACCTTTTTGTTTGCAGTCTTGTTGTCCAATCTCTTGTTTGCACAAGGCGATTGGGTAAAAATGATGCAAGATCCGAACGTGAACTTTTATGATGTACAGAAAGCTTTTTATCAACAGCATAAGGAAGAAAAGGAGGCCAATTTAAAGGAAGAAGACGAGTCGGAGTATCGATTTTTCAAGCGTTTGGAGTATGAATTATTGCCACGAGTTTTTCCTGCCGGCAAGTTACCAAGTCCTGATTTGGCTTGGAAAGAGATACAAAAATATCGCCAGCAACATCCTATTCCGTCAGCAAATCATGCAAAAAACATTACCAGCCCTACCTGGACATCCTTGGGTCCTGATTCCTTGAGCGGTGGTTCTTGGAGCCCTGGTTTAGGCCGTGTAAATGTGGTTATGGTTGATCCGATTGATAGTAACAAAATCTATATTGGTTCACCATCAGGTGGCCTTTGGAAATCGGCAGATGGAGGACATACATGGGCTACCACTACTGATAATCTGCCAGTACTTGGAGTTTCTACCATAGCCATCGACCCCACCAATACCAATGTGATTTATATAGGCACAAGCGACAATGATGCATGGGAATGTTTCTCGATAGGTATCTTGAAATCGACGGATGGAGGAAACACCTGGAACACTACGGGAATGAGCTATACGGTTGACCAGGGAGCCAAAATATATAGCCTCCTTATTGACCCTACCAATCATAATACCTTGCTAGCAGCCACGACCAGTGGCGTTTTTAAAACGACTGATGGTGCTGCCACTTGGACACAGGTTAGTACCATTACAAACATCAGGGATTTGCAGTTCAAGCCTGGTAATCACAATGTAGTTTATGCCGTTAATAATGACTTCTTTCGCTCTATAAATAATGGAAACAGTTTCACGCAAATCACCTCTGGGCTTCCTGCTGACACATTAGTTAACAGGTTGAAGATAGGTGTAACTGCTGCCAATCCTAATGCTGTATATGTTATAGCAGGACAAAATGGTGGCAATGGTTATTTTGGTTTATATTATTCTAATGATGGCGGATTAAACTTCTCTACTCGCTCCAATTCTCCAAATATTTTGGGCTATGCCTATGATGGTTCGAGTGGTGGTGGACAGGATTGGTACACCTTGGCATTAGCTGTATCACCAACCGATGAGAACGAAGTGTTTGCTGGAGGCGTAAACATCTGGAAGTCGAATGACGGAGGAGTTAACTGGAGCCTGAATGCATTTTGGGAACCTGCTCCTTTCTGTCCTGTACCTGCTGGATATGTCCATGCTGACATTCATACATTAGTCATTTTTAACCATACTTTATTCTCTGGTTGCGATGGTGGGATTTGGAAATCTCCTGACCATGGCAATACCTGGAACAGTATTTCCGATGGCTTATGTATAACGGAGTTCTATCGTCTTGGCGGGACGCCATATAATCCCAATGTCATCTATGCCGGTGCACAAGATAATGGAATCATTAAATATAATGCCGGTTCATGGTCTCAAGTTCAAGGGGCGGATGGAATGGTATGCCGAATGGATTATTCCAACTATAATAATGTGTATGTCAGTCTTCAAGTTGGGTATCTAGAGAAGTCTGGTGATGGAGGACAAACCTTCGGACCTATTTATAATCCTATCACCGAATCAGGTGCTTGGATAACACCTATGGAACTGGACCCAAACAATCCGAATATTGTCTATGCCGCCTTCAAGCATATTTGGAAATCATACGATGGAGGACTGTCATGGGATACGCTTAATGGTCTTGGAACAACTTTTATCCTTACAACAATGGCGATTGCCCCTAGCAATCCAAATTATATCTATTGCGGAAACAACACCCATGTTTATCGTACCACCGATGGTGGTTCAACTTGGAATGAAGTAACCAATAATTTGCCGGTTTCTAATGTAGCTATGGATCATATTGCCATAGATCCTAACAATCCCGATATAGTTTATGTCACCGGTTCAAGTTACCAGGCAGGACAGAAGGTGTTTAAATCCATTACCGGTGGAGTAGGAGCCAATTCTTGGACGAACATTTCAGGAACCTTGCCAAACATTGCTGCCAACTGCATTACTGTTCAGAAAGGAGGCAATCATACGTTGTTTGTCGGGATGGATGTGGGTGTTTATTATCGCGATACCACCATGAATGACTGGGCTGTTTTCGGAACAGGTTTGCCAGATGTAAAGGTAGATGAGATGGAAATAAACTACACTGCTAATAAACTTCGGGCAGCAACTTATGGCCGAGGATTATGGGAAGTTCCGCTGCCAAACAGCAGCCCTTTGAATCCGATAGCTTACTTTTTTTCTGACAGGGATTCGATTTGTCCTGCCCAGACTGTTTATTTTCATGATCAAAGTTTATATTCCAACGGAACTTGGAACTGGGATTTCCCGGGTGGAAGCCCTTCCTTTTCGCATCAACAAGACCCTATCGTTACCTATAACGCCGTTGGAAATTATGCCGTCAGCTTATGGGTAACCAATGGCAGTGTTAATGATACCTTAACCGAACTCAATTTCATCAATGTCGCCAATCCAATTGCATCTACTCTGCCTGTCGTGGAAGGCTTCGAGTCCACCAGTTTCATTCCCGTTGACTGGCGAATGCTTAACCCTGACAACAGCTTCACGTGGATGCAATACAATCACGGAGCATACGGAACCAGTGGCCATTCGGCTTACATCAGCAACTACAACTATAATGGCGAAGGCGATGCCATAGAAACCCCTGCCTATGATATTCCTGCCAATGGCAGCACGGTCCTTACATTTGATGTGGCCTATGCCCGACAGATTCCTGCGCTTTCCGATACCCTCATCATCAATTCCACCAATGACTGCGGCAATACCTTCACCAACGTGTACTATAAAGGCGGCTCCAACTTGGCTACTTCGCCCGACAATCTCAATGAATTCTATCCCGCCGATACCGAATGGCGACACGAAACGGTAAACCTCTCTGCCATTTCAGGTATGAGTGGAATGCAGTTTCAGTTTATCAATAAGAGTGGATGGGGAAACGACCTTTATCTGGATAACATCAACATCACTCACACCACCGGAATTCCAAATGTCAATCTAAATACCGACTGCAAGGTATTCCCCAACCCAGTAAACGACTTGCTTACCATCGATTGGAGAAACAACAATGCCTATTCGCTGAACATCAGCATCTATAATTCCTTCGGGCAAAAGGTATTCGAAAAGTTCATTCCGCCACACGAACTCTCGTCTTTAAATGTAGATTGCAGCCGGTTCGCAGCAGGCATATACCTGGTCAGAATAGATGATGGCAATACTAGTTACCAGCAGAAGATCATCAAATAACTTTTATAAATATTCTTTCATAATACATTTCATAAGAATAGTTTTGCAGCCGCAACCGTAAAGGTTTTTTTCAGCTAATAAATCATTGATATGAATAAATATAACGTTAGACTTATTTTATTGAGTCTTCTTCTAATTTTTGTTGCCCAATCTCTCCTTGCCCAAAACTCGGGACAAATAATCGGTAAGGTGCAAGACAAGAACTCTCAAGAACTGCTGGCTGGTGCCACCGTAATTTTAGAGAACACCACGACTGGAACACAGACCGATTCGCTTGGACGGTTTAAGCTGCAAGGAATCACTCCAGGCTCCTATAATCTCAAGATTCAGTATGTGGGATACGTGACTAAAACAATCTATAACATCGTCGTTTCCACAGGAAATATCCAAACCTTCAACATTGATTTGGAAACCGATTCGAAATCCTTAACAGAGGTGGTGGTTCAGTCAAGAACCTTTGGCAAGCGCACCGAAACCCCTCTATCCATTCAAAGCTTGACATCAGAAGAAATCAAAAGCAACCCCGGAGGCAACTTCGACATTTCGCATGTCATACAAGCCTTGCCGGGAGTTGCCGGCAATACAGGTGGAGCCAGCTTTCGCAATGACATCATCATCCGAGGCGGTGGCCCCAATGAAAATGTGTTTTATCTTGACGGTATAGAAATACCCGTTATCAATCATTTCTCTACGCAAGGAAGTTCGGGTGGACCTCAGGGCATCTTGAACGTGAGCTTCATTGAAGATGTAACCTTGGCCTCTAGCAGTTTCGGTGCCAAGATAGACAATGCCTTAAGCTCTGCCTTCACCTTCAAACAAAAGGAAGGAAACAATGAAAAGGTTCAGGGAAACATCCGCTTGAGTGCCTCCGAATTTGCCTTGACAATGGATGGCCCCATCAGCAAAAACACTACCTTCCTGGCATCGGCAAGAAGGAGCTATCTGGAGTTTCTGTTCATGGCTTTGGATATTCCCATCCGCCCAAACTATTGGGACTTTCAATACAAGACTACCACTCGATTGAATGACAAGACCACCCTTACCACCCTTGGAGTTGGCGCCATCGACCTGTTCAAGTTCGGGGTGCCCAAGCAATCGAGCCCGGAGAAAGAGTATATCCTCCGGAATAGCCCCTTCATCACCCAATGGAACTACACCATCGGTGCCATCCTGAAAAGAACCGTTAAGGAGGGCTTCGTCAATGTGTCCCTGAGTCGCAACATGTTCAACAATGCACAGGACAGGTGGCAAGACGGCCAAACAAACGACGAAAGCAAGCACGCATTGAAATACCGCTCTCAAGAGATGGAAAACAAGTTCCGCGTAGATGTAAACAAGTATCACGGAAACTGGAGCTACTCCTACGGTTTGCTTGGCGAATACGTGAGTTACAACAACGCCACTTACGCCAAGATAAACACTGGAATGATGGACTCCTTGGGCAATGTGATTATGCCGCCACTGGTAGTGAATTTCAATACTGCCATGAACTTTTTCAAGGGTGGGGCTTTCGGCGAAGCTACCAGGAGGTTCTTCAACGACCGTTTCAAGATTACCTTCGGCATCAGGACAGACGGAAACACCTTTACCGATGACGGAAAGAACCCTGCCAAAACAGTTTCTCCGCGCCTGTCTGCATCTTATGCCCTCACCGAAAAATGGAACATCAATGCCACTGCAGGGAGGTATTACAAGATACCGATTTATACCATTTTGGGCTTTCAGGATTCCTTGAACCGTTTCGTGAACAAGAATAACCGATACATCGGATGCAATCATTATGTGCTTGGCCTGGAATTCCTGCCGAAGAACAACACCCGCATAACGCTGGAAGGTTTTTACAAACAGTATGACAACTATCCCGTTTCACAGTTGAGTGGAATCTCGTTGGCAAACCAAGGTGCCGACTTCGCTGTGTTGGGGAATGAAAGAACCCTAAGCACAGGCAAAGGCAGAACCTATGGTGCCGAGCTGTTCTTCCAGCAAAAGCTGAACAAAAACATCTATGCCACCATCTCCTACACCTATTATTTCAGCCATTTTACCGGCACCGACAACACCTTCGTGCCTTCCGCCTGGGACAATCGCCATCTCCTATCGGCCATCCTCGGATACAAGTTCAGCAAGGGCTGGGAGCTGGGCATGAAATACCGGTTTGCAGGCGGAGCGCCATACACCCCTTTCGACATGGCCGCATCGCAAACGAACTATCTGACCACAGGTGGCGGCTCCCTCGATTACGCCCAACTGAACACCCTAAGGCTGAAACCGTTCAACGAATTCGACATCCGCCTCGACAAAAAGATCAACTTCAAACGCACTTCCCTAGACCTTTACATAGACATCCAAAACGCCCTCGCATATACCTCCGAATCGCCGCCCTACTTCACCTTCGTGAGAACCGCCGACAACACTGCCTGGAAAACCACCGACGGCAAAACCATCCAAAACAATGGCGCCAATGCCACGCCCCTCATCCTGAACAACACCTCCGCAACGGTTCTCCCCACCATCGGTTTCATCTGGGAATTTTGATTTTTCGGGTTCAATAAGGAGCCTATGTGCAGTTCTCGCATCATGGTGCTTCCTGCCAGCCATCAGCTATCTCTGCCTTACCCCCCAAAGATGCCGACGCACAAGAGGATAGCCTTGGGCATGTCAGGGCTAGTTATGACGGCAGGTTGCCACGAATCAGCTTTGGCAGATAACGATATAAACAATCCAATTTAGGGTTACCACCATGCCCATTCAGTCTTTATATGAAGGAAAATAGGGGCGGTGGTAACCCAAATTTACTTGACATTTAGCTGATAAGATACCTGTAAATGACATCCCTACACTTTGCAACTTGTCATTATGCCCCCCAAAACCTGTTTGGGTTTTATAAAAACCCGTTTGGGTTTTGTGATAACCCGTTCAGTTTTTCATGGGGTGCGTTACGGTTTTGGTAAAACCGTAACGGGTTTTAACAAAACCGTCACTACTTTTGTCAAAACCGCATCTGGTTTTGACAAAATTGCAACTCCTATTGGTAAAACCGCAACCGGTTTGGCCAAAACCTGAACACCTTTTGGGTTTTGAAATTTGCTGTTTTCAATAAATCGTCCCGAAAACGGTTTTTATCGGGCGGATTTTTTCGGGAGGAGGGTGTCTGTCGGAATTTGCGGTGTCCATTGGGCGAGGGAGTGGAGTGGCGCCGAAGGCGGTTCTTTGCCGCCTATTGGGTTTTGTTGATGGCGGCAAAAACGGAGCGCAGCGAACCCACGCAACACCCCGACCCCTTTCAGCAGCCCTTTTTCCCTTGGCTGCTGAAAGGGGGCGCCCCCAAAAGATTTAATTATAAATTCAGGAAAGGCGGGCGGTTTAGTGTATGATGACGACCTTTCGGGTGATGGACTCTTTGGCTGTGTTTAGGCGCAGGGAGTAGATGCCGGCTGGGAGGCTGCGTGTGGAGATTTCGTATTTGCCGCCCATTTCCATGCCTATGCTGTTTTGAAAAACTACGTCGCCGAGGATGTTTACCAATGAATAGTTGATGTCTCCGAGTTTGTCGAGGGTGATTTCTATGGTGAGTTTTTCGTTGGCTGGGTTGGGCATGATGGAGAAGTTTCGGATGTTGGCGATATCGGGTATGTCGTTCAGCAAGCAGCCGTTGGAGTTCAACAAAAGCTGACGGGTGCCGTTCAGGGTGGCTACCATCCGGTTTATTTCGCAGGTGGCGAACATGTTCATGCAGGCGTCGTCGGTGTAGTCCATATATACTTCATACATGTTGCCACAGGGGCCGTTGTTGCAGCTTATCTGCGGACCGGAAGGACATCCGTAAGTTGGGCCATCCTGATAGGGGGTGTTGAAACAATCGTCGGAATCGGTGCAACCGCCACCCCCACCCTGTCCCCAAGGATGGTAAAGGTTCAACCAATGGCCTACTTCGTGGGTAGTGGTTCGGCCGAGGTTGTAATGGTTGAGCAGATTGTAGTTTGCGCCACGGCCAAAGGCCAAAACGTGTGACACCACACCATCAGATGTTGGGCCACCGCCAGGGTAGGTTCCGTAGCCCAACACATCGCCACATTCGTTGCAAACCCAGATGTTGCAATAGGTATTCGGGTCCCAGATGTTGCTGCCACCGGCAGTGTCATATTTCACTGCATCATCGCTGAAACAGGGAACATTTGTCTGCACACGAACAATGCCGTTGGTCCAGTTGCCTTGCGGGTCACGAGAGGCCAAACAGAAGTTGATGGGCATGCTTCCAGCCAGAGGTTTGAAGCAATCCGGTGTGTGAATGGTATCTGCGTTTCGGCGGTTGTAGTCTTCGTTCAGCACATCTATCTGCGACCGGATCTGATCGTCGGAAATGTTTTGGGCAGCGGTATTATACACCACATGAACCACCACCGGAATGGTGATGATGTATTTCATGTTATAGGTCGGGTGATTTGCCATCCACACTTCCAAATTGTGTTCAATCTCATTCATGCGCTGCTGCATGGAAGGGTCGTTGGCCTTCATTCTATCGGTGTATTCTGTTGTTCCACAACGATTGACTTGTTGCTGTGCCTTGATGACGAAGGTAATGGTCAGCAGAGCAAAAAGTGTTAGGATGATCTTTTTCATTGAGCTATGTTTTATTATTGCGAAGACAAAATTACGAATATTATTTCAAACAAACCCTCAAAATTCGGTGAGGATATAATTTCCTTCTTGGTGAATGGTCTTTTTCAAGGCATCCACATACTTGCATTTGGAGGCATCTATCAAGCGGTAATCGATATTAACCCTGCTGCGTTCCGGATCATATAAAGTGGTGTTGTAAGATTCCTCGGCAGCATCCAAAGCATTCTTTCCGTCGAGCCTGTCAAGACTTATTGCATATACATCCCTGAACTTGATATACCATGGAACCATAAAGAACTGCTCATGAATGATGGCCTTATACCCAATGAACAGGGAACGTTTGGCTTCGCATGAGAAGGAAAAATCGGAAGGCGAGGTTAGGAATATCTTATCCTTATCGGTGTTGGCAGCAATCCATTCATGCATAAGAGTAAGGTCAGTCTTTTTGTAATTACCAACCATATATCTCGATTGGAACTTCTTGAAGGGAATCAAGGATGAATTGAGAATAAGAACCAACGAACAGACTATGCCAATAATGCTGATGAGCCTTATCTTTGGTAAGATGGTTTGCTCATTCAGCTTGTTTAAAAATCTTTGTTTTATTGCAATTCCGATAAAAATGGATGAAAATGCAGTTATCCACATCGTTGACTTGAACCATTGAGTTTTACCAATGCCATAACTGTTGAACACTTCGAAAAATAAGACATATGCCAAGCAGCCTATTATGATGATGCCAAATTGAAACAAGGCAAACCAGCGAAATTGTGAACGAACCCTATTAATTAGTTGGCCTAATCCAAGCAGCATTAATACAATGAAAAGGATATAGTTTCCTGTTCCAAAATTTGATGGCACAAAATGGTTGGGGTTCCTAAAATAAAAGAGAATTATGGAATATAATCTGAAATCATGATCATGGGGCATGAGCAACTGATGATACATCATAGGGAATAGCATGGCACCTGAAAATATCAGGTAAACTATTAGAGTACCCATAATGGTTTTAATGCCAATCCTCTTGAATTCCGTAAGCATGAACAAGTAGATTAGAAAGAAAGGCTGTGCGGCATCCATCACTTGAAACAAAGTTCCAATACCTATGATGGCAGCCATCAAATAATATTTCCCCCGGAAAAATTGCAACAAGCCAAATGCCGCAAGAGACAAGGCGATGGTGCTACAAATGAAACTGCTGCATTCTATATTGTTGCCTCCTAAAGTTATCTTATAAAACAGGAAATAGATAAATATCGGTGTAATGTATGGTGCCAATGAATTCTTAGAGAAATAGGTGGATATTCGCATGAAAGAATACACAGACAGCGCGATGAAAAACAAGGTGAGCAGGAAACAAATTAACGATACCGGTGCAATGAATGATAAGCCATAAACCAACCAGACATAAAAGGTCCTTAATGAAAAGGTGTGATGATATTCAGTAACAAAATAATCATGCTGATAAAGGCTTGGATCGATAAGCTGATATACTTGAGGAAGATGCTCGGCTTGGTCATCAGTGTTGAATTGATAGCCTCTGACTAAAATAAAAAGACAGGTGATGAAAAAAGCATAAATGATATAGTTTATTGTAGTTGAATATTTATTTCCATTCATGGTTTTAAGTTTTCTTAAGTTTAAAAACATAATGATGCATGTATGGGAATACCGGTCTGATGGAACCTTCATATTCTATGCTAAGGCCATTTGTTCGAAACTCTTTTTGATAATGTTTATAGGAACGGAATTGCAACGGAACCGGTACCCCTTCCTTCATCTTGTTTAGGAGCCAGTCTTGCATGGAAATCCATATCTTATCGGGGAAATTATGATACATCTCTTCAATCAAAATTACGTGTCCATTATGCTTGGTAATTCGTTTGAGTTCCTTCAAATAATATTCAGGACTATTGGTATGGTGCATGGCAGCACAGGCAATGACTGCATCGAATGTATCATCGACAAATGGAAGCGGTGCATCGGGAATGATGATCTGAAAATCAAAATGAGGATTCTTAAGGATATGTTCATCCAAGTTCTGGTCTTTTATCACATCTATGCCTATGATTTCGATGTTTTTCATTTGGGTTAAAAGCGTTTCGGCAAGGAATCCGTTGCCACAACCAAAGTCAAGAATCTTACCGCTATCAGGCAATAGTGACTTGATTTTATTGGCAAGATTCCTACTCCGCTGCTGCGTCATTTTTCTATACAAGGAAAGATTTGCCAGGAACATAAAAATGTGGTTTGTTTAATGATGCAAGTTTAAACATTTAAAAACAAAAAGCGCGTCCCGAAAGATTTTCAGAACGCGCTTAAGAGTTTAAGACTTATCGCTTATTAGTGTTTGGCCAAATAATCAGCCACGCCAGCATGAGATTCCTTCATGGCCACATCACCACGATGCCAGTTGGCTGGGCAAACCTCACCGTTTTCTTCAAAAAACTGCAGGGCATCAACCATTCGAAGGGCTTCATCCACATTTCTGCCAAGTGGAAAATCGTTGATCAAAAGATGGCGAACGATACCATTTTTGTCTATCAGATACAATCCTCTGAAAGCAATCATTGGTCCATTAGCTATCAGATTGTTATCATCATCAGCGCCATATTCTCCGGAGAGAACATCATAATTCATGGAAATGATTTTGGTGGTATCGGCCACGATAGGATAGGTTACTCCTTGAATGCCTCCCATAGCTTTGGGCATTTGCAACCAACCCCAATGCGACTGTTCGGTATCGGTAGAGCACGCCACCACCGCTACATTTCTTGATTCGAATTCAGCCATTTTTTCCTGAAACGCATGCAATTCCGTGGGGCATACGAAGGTGAAATCCTTTGGATAGAAGAAAAACACCACATGCTTTTTTCCCAAATACTGGTCGAGAGAGAAGTCATTCACTATTTCTCCGCCGTTTACTACTGCTTTTGCCTTGAATGAAGGCGCTTTTTTACCTACTATTGACATTGTTTTTAATTATTTATTGATTACTAACTATTATTGAATTATCGGCTGCAAATCTACAAAATAAAGAGGAGACCATATTATTTAATTGTTAAATTGCATTAATTCTGTTGAGCTTATAAAGATACCATATTGAAGTGACTAAAAATGGAAGGAATTGACAAGTAGGTATTTGGGATTGCGATATGGGGATGATGGGAAGGAGAATTAATGCTGTTGATTTGGGATGGGGAGGCAGAGAATGTGAAAAGTGATGCCTGGATTGAACATAGGGAATGAAGGATTGGGGATGCGGTGTTGAGGAATGTATGTTCGGGTTTGAGGATTGGTGTTTTGGGGTGAAATAATGCCCTTGCGGTGTTAAGGATTGCGCTCGGTGGTTCAGGAAAAACGCTTGGTGGAGTAAAATATGCGGTTGGTGCATCAGGAAAAACGGTTGGTGCATCAGGAAAAACGCTTGGTGGAGTAAAATATGCGCTCGGTGGAGTAATAAAAACGCTTGGTGTATCAGGAAAAACGCTTGCGGCATCAAGAAAAACGCTTGCGGTAAGGAGGATTGCGGTCGAAATAATCGAGATTATGGGTTATGTGATTGAAAATCAGCATGTAATTAGGTTTCATGCAGAGGGCGCAGACGGTTTCGCTTAGAAAGAGGAAGGATTTCACGTAGAGGGTGCAGAGGGTTTTGCAAAGGAAAGGTTTTCACGCAAAGGGCGCAGAGGGTTTCGCAAAGGAAAGGTTTTCTTAATTTCTTTTCTTTAGAAGTAAAGAAACAAAAGAATCGCACTTAAATCTTTTTGCTAAAATAAAACAGGGTTTCTGCCACGCAGCACTAGGCCCGCCTTTAGGTAATTGATGGGCTGTGGGTATTTGATGGGCGGACTTGGCTGCTTTTATGGCTTGGTGCCTGCTGTTTTATTTCTTAACGCAAAAATATTTATGTGCATCGGGAGGAGGGTTTTTCTATTTTCTTTTGTCTTGATACAAAAGAAAGAAAAAATCAAGGCTTAATAAGAATCGCTAAAAACATCTTTTGCCGACGCCGCAAGCAAAGAACTCGTCGCTGTGCTCCTCAAACAGCTTTGCTTGTTTGAGGCTTACGGGGAAAATTTTCATTTTAATTT
>CAIWCG010000181.1 GCA_903911135.1 uncultured Bacteroidota bacterium | reverse complement strand
CCGCAGCCCACTGTAAGCGAATGTTTCATTCAGGTATAAGAAATTCCAACCTTACAGGACGGCGAAAAAAGGCCGACCCGTAAGGTTGTTAACTCGATTTTCATGAAATAAATGGACAGGAACTAACTTGTGAAGAACGTGAACACGATTTACACGGCCGTTCAACCGTTTTACACGGACGTGAACAATTCCCTACACGGACGTTCGACCGTTTTACACGGAAGTGAACAACTCCCTACACGGACGTTCAACCGTTTTACACGGACGTGAACAATTCCCTACACGGACGTTTGACCGATTAACACAGAAGTGTACACGATTTACACGGACGTCTACACTTCCTACACAAACATGTCACATGCCGAATTATTTCTCGTATAAAAACTCCTTTTCCCGTATAAAACTCTCCCTAGCCTACCTTTTTGCTATTTAAAAACCATCCTCACCATAGGCAAGATGATGGGATAAAAGTTTATTCGAAGCTACCTGCCATCAAAGCATAGCCCCGATAGTAGCGGCAGCCCGCTGCTTGGTGTCGGAAATGGGGATGCAGCGGCTACAGCGGATAGCGGGACGCACCATGATACGAGAGGAGGATATAGGCTCCTTATATGAACTTGGAAATGATGAAGTATAGCAATGCCGCTATTGCTGCCGATGCCGGAATCGTCAATACCCAAGTGGTGATGATGTTTCCGGCTATGCCCCAACGGACTGCCGAAAATCTTCGTGTGGTTCCTACGCCCATGATGGCTCCAGCAATGGTTTGTGTGGTGCTTACCGGTATTCCCATGGCTGTGGCCGAAAAAAGGGTTACTGCACCTGCCGTTTCGGCACTGAATCCTCCTATTGGCTTGAGATGGGTGAGTTTCATGCCCATTGTTTTCACTATTTTCATGCCTCCTGCCAGGGTTCCCAATGATATGACCGATAGGGCCAATACCTCTACCCACAATGGTATCTGCAGGTCGTTGTAGGAATATAAATAGTCGCGAACAAACGGGATTTCCTTAGAGGTATATAGCAGCATGGCGATGATACCCATGGTTTTTTGTGCATCGTTTCCTCCATGCCCAATACTGAAGGAGGCAGAGGATAACAGCTGCCCCACCCTAAATATCTTGTCCACTTTCTGTGCATTGAAATTCTTGGCCACCCATAGCGTAATGACCATGATGAAATAACCCAACAACAAACCTATGATGGGGGCCAAGCCGATGAATAGCATGGTGATGAATATTTTGGTCTTGAAGAATCCCATTCCTGAACCTACTACAAGGGCACTGAATCCGCCTTTTACCAATCCGGCTCCTATCAGCCCCCCGATGAGTGAGTGGGAGGAACTAACGGGGATTCCTAAACGCGCACAAAAGAAATAGGCCCAGATTATGGCACCTAACAATGCTGCCAACACCAAATATACGGAAATGAATTCCTTATGTACGATATCGCTTCCGATTGTTTTAGCCACCGGCACGCCAAAGATGAACAAGGCAACAAAATTAAAGAATGCTGCCCAAATAACCGCCATTCTTGGTGTAAGAATGCGGGTTGAAACGATGGTTGCAATGGAGTTTGCAGCGTCGTTCATCCCATTGACAAAATCAAAGGTAAGTGCGGCCAGAATGGTGATAAAAACGATCGTTAACATTACTTCTTAGCTTGATTTTACAATGATGGATTCGAGAATGTTGGCAGCATCTTCGGCCTTGTCGGTAGCCGTTTCCAATGAACTGAGGATTTCCTTTATTTTGATGATTTCCACCGCATTGGTTTCACTTTCAAACAACCTGGCAATAGAATTGTCGAAGATGTCATCAGCATGGTTTTCTATACTGTTTATTCTGATGCAAGCTTCCTTGATTTTCGAAACATTACGCATGTTTCGAAGCTCATGTATGGCTTTATGCAACTCTTCGGCACATTTTTCTATCAATACCGCCAGTTGGATTAAATCATTGGTGATAACCTCTATTTTATAAAGTTCCATTCGCTTTGCCGAACCATGGGTATAATCCACCACATCATCAATGGCACTGGTCAAGGCATGAATGTCCTCCCTATCAAAGGGAGTGATGAACGTGGCATTCAACTCATGAAAGATTTCATGTGAAATTTCATCACCTATATGCTCAAGATGTTCAATTTCTTTTATTAATTCTCTTCTTCTTTCTGGCGAAGTGGCATTTACCATTTCTACTAATGAATGAGATATGATCAACAAGTTTCCGGAGGCTTTTTCAAGCAATAGATAAAACTTTTTATCCTTTGGAATAAGGTACTGGAGGAAATGGTCAATTTTCATTGTCTAATATTTTATTGCGCTGCAAATCTATAAAAATATTGACCAATGTTAAGCTAATGTAAAGTAATTTTTGTTGACCTGGATATCTTTTTCCTAATTATTCTATTGTATAGACATAAATTGTCCTGTCTGAACTTCCCACCACTATATTATTATGGCCATCATTATTGAAATCACCAATTGAAAAGGAGGTGCTTCCTTTAAGTGGGAATCCCTCATATAATGAACCATCATCATTAAATAGGAAAATCTCGTTTGTCTGTTCAGATGCTATTCCAATCTTTCCTTTGCCGTTGGGCATTGCGAAAGCAGTTGGTGCAGTGTTTATTTCTTTTTCAAATGTGTGATTGAATATGGATGCCGAATCTGCGTTCATCACGAATAGCTTTTCCTTATCAAGAAATATGTAATCCTTTTTACCATCGGCATTGATGTCTTTTAGAATAAAGTAATGATGAGAGGAAAGTTCTAATATCCTTTTGGTTTTCACCTTACCATCAAGGTAAATGGATACCACTTTTCCGCCAGTATCGGTAGTTACAAAATGTAAAGGTTCAGTTTCCGAACTGTCCAATTCAAAGACATTATTGGGTGACAATAACACCTTATCTTTAACGTCCGTCCGTTTCTTTCCTTTTCTGTCCAAAATGTAAATGGCACCTTTGCTATCAGTTATTAACAGATATTCAAATCCTGCAATCTTGAAATATTGAACTGGTCTTGAAATATGACCGATGGACTTATTGAAAAGCCAACCTCCAAGAGGTTTTCCACTTCCTTGGTAGCCATAGACGATATTGTTTTCACAGGGAACAAAGATTCTATATTCCTTTGAGTTATCATAATCAAACACTGACATGCTGCAACTTGCATTTGCCGGCAGACGGATTGGGTAATTTCCAACAGATTCCCCATTGATGTCAAGTAAATAAAGTTTTGATGAGGTGTTGAAAAGATATTGAAGCTTTCCATTGTGATAATAATCTATCTGGGTTATCTTACCCATTATTCGTTCTGTCAGTGGGACTTTCCATTTAATGGTTCCCGAATTATCAATTAGATATAATTGATTTAGGTCATCCTGAACGATTACTTCGTTGGTTTTGTCTATGGTATTAACCACCAATTGAGGACTTGATGAAACAGCAGTATCCAATTGGGCAGCCCATAAAAGGTTTACATCATTTTTCTTTATCCCATTGTATTGTAAAGTCATGGTATTATATATCATGGCGCCATCATTGCTGAACTGAATGGCGATTGCATTGAATTTATTAAACAAACCAGCATTCTTTTCAATGGCCTCATTCAGATTATCGGCAAAAAATCCTTTCATCATCTGCAATGATCTTGAAAAGTTGACATACAGGTAACAATTGGCCGAGGAAGAAATTGATCCGTTTAGGTTGTTATAACTGGGGTCTTTTACAAGTAATTTCCCAGTTGTGTAATCATCAATCAAACTTCTTATGGAGGATGCTTGATTTCCGAAAACTACATAATTACCTAAGGTTGTATAAAACATCTTATCTACAACATCGAAAGTAGGACCAAAGAATAGTGAAAGGACTCCTCGAAGATTAATAAAATTGATTGCTAACCCTTTATAATTCTCCTCCTTTACCTTAGTTCTTTCCCTCTTGTTTATTGCATGGTTCAAGTCGAATAACGATTTTTTTGCCGTTTCGATATTTTTTGCCCTAAAAGCCGCAAATGCATTGTTGGAATAATTGGAACTGTTTGATTCTGTTACAAATATTGCATATTCATTATCCATCCAACTTATCAGTTTGTCTTCCAACGATACTCCATAATCCACATTTAACCTTTTTATTCTCGCTAGGTTAGAAGTTTTCCAACCCTTCACCGAATGATAGGTTTGGAGCTCTTTAAAATACTTGTTGAAATCTGAAAAACCGGAGTATAGCATCACTGCTGTCCTCCTGGGCAAAATGTTTATTAGCTCAATTTTATGTGGTTGCTGATTTATGAATGCATGAAGATAAGTCGTTGAATCATTGGCCGATGAAAACCCATTTAACACCAACGCATCGTTTTTTACTTTCACATCAAATTCCGTCCAATTTGCAAAACTTGTCAAGCTGTTTAACGTGGTTGAATTATCATCATTCAAGAAAGTAGAAGCGACTTTTGGAAACATTTTATAATTCACAAAAACATTTGCATCAGTTATGCTTCCTGCGCTTGAATACACTTTCATGAATGACTTGTCATCCGTAAACGGCTTGCCAATCCTTATTTGTCTGATTCCATCTTCTATCAAAATAGGATTAAAGGAACCTATGAACACTCCTTTTGAAACTGACCAAGCAAAGGTCTTTTCGTTATTGTTAAATCGTATTTCATTGATGGTAATTCCTTGGTAGGTCCTTCTACTTGAAGGATGATCATTTCCGGTTATCTTTTTTATTTCATCAATTACAAACGATTCGCTTTTTGTTCTTGGCAAACGTGTGATATAAAGGAATTGAAAATCATTTGCTTGGGTATAATGTGCGGATATGAAAACTGTTTGGCAACAATATAATTGTTTTAAATCTGAATCTTTACCAAGTGCAGAATCAAGGTAACGGGCATCTTCAGCAATTTTCTTATAGTAGGCATTGCTTTGCATGTCAATCCATATCTTGTTCGTAATTATCTTGTCATAAAATGCCTTTGGGTTCTTGAATTCCAATACAAATGCAGCATCAGATGGTATGGCGCTTATTGCTTCTCCTTGTGGCATTTTCAATTGCCTGTAATAGAAATATGCAAAAGTAATTCCTCCTATTACAATCAATGAAAATATGGATGCTATCAATACTCTTTTCATTTGCTTTTATTGTTCAAAATTCATTGCCAATTATGACAGGATAAAATTATGGTATTATATTTCCCCTTCATCATCAAAAATCAAATAGTTATATACAATCAGATGTTAATAAAACCAAAGCTGTCCAGCAACCTCATTTTAGTGATGAAAACTACCATAAAATTGGTTATGATTTCTGTTTATTTAGACAACGTTTTTTCTTTTCTTGATACATTCCCTTTTTTATTTTCTATTTTTGTTGCCTATTAATAAACAATTATCCTCTATGAATATAAAAAGTCTCTTTCGCCGCAAGACAATAGAAAGCATTACCGAACAAATAGAGAAAGGCCCATTCGAGGGCGAACATCTTCCTATGGTGCGTGTATTATCCGTACGAGACTTGACTGCCCTCGGCATTGCTGCCATCATTGGGGCAGGTATTTTCAGCACGGTTGGTAAAGCTTGTTTTGATGGCGGACCTGCTGTCATTTTGTTGTTCATCATCACCGCCATTGCCTGTGGTTTTTCTGCGCTTTGTTATGCCGAGTTCGCTTCTCGCATACCTGTTTCGGGAAGTGCCTACACCTATTCCTATGCTGCCTTTGGTGAGTTGATAGCATGGATCATTGGGTGGGATCTTATCATGGAATATGCCATCGGAAACGTTACTGTTGCCATTTCTTGGTCCAGTAACCTTACCAGTTTTCTCAATAATTTAGGTCTTCATCTGCCTGATTTTCTTTGTAACAGTTTCTTTGCCATAAAGAACGCAAGTGCCCACTACCTGGAGTTGCTTGCCAAGACCACTCCCTCTGCCGATGACATCAGGGTCATGGCTGACATCAAGCCTTTGCACGACCTGTGGATGAATGCTCCACATCTTGGCAGCCTTCCCATCATCTTTAATGTGCCTGCCTTGCTGATAACGGTTTTTATCACCGCACTTGTTTATATAGGCATTCAAGAGTCGCGCACTTCCTCCAATCTTATGGTTGCCTTCAAGTTGGTGGTCATCATTTTGGTCATCATCATCGGTTTCTTTTATGTCAATCCTGATAATTGGGTTCCTTTTATGCCCAATCATTTCAGTGGAGTGATGAAAGGCGTGTCTGCAGTTTTCTTTGCCTACATCGGATTCGATGCCATCTCCACTACTGCCGAAGAATGCAAGAATCCGCAGAGAGATTTGCCACGAGGAATGTTTTATTCCCTCATCATCTGCACCGTGTTGTATATTCTTGTGGCCTTGGTTCTTACAGGAATGGTAAATTATACCAAACTTGATGTCGGAGATTTCCTTGCTACCGCCTTTAACAGCAGAGGGTTGAACTGGTTGGGAGGATGTGTGGCTTTAAGTGCTGTCATTGCCACCACTTCGGTGTTGCTGGTGTTTCAGATTGGGCAACCCCGCATCTGGATGAGCATGAGCCGCGATGGTTTGTTGCCTAAGCGTTTCGGTAAGCTGCACAAAAAATATAAAACCCCTGCTTTTGCCACCGTCATTGCAGGTCTTTTGGTAGGTATTCCATCACTTTTTCTTGATTCCGACCTGGTGACGGACCTTACCAGCATAGGAACCCTTTTTGCCTTTGTATTGGTGTGTGGAGGCATCCTTGTGTTGCCCCGACAGGAGAAGAATGACAGTGGAAGGTTCCGTATGCCATACATAAACTCGAAATATATCGTGCCCATGCTGTTTGTGATGATCGTTTTTGTGGTTGAAATATATTGGCCCGACTTCTTTCACGATTTCTTTTTTATGAAAGACCGCGAACATCCTGATCTTTCCATGGCGTCCATCTTTCTCTCCCGCATTCCCTATCTTGTGTTCTTTGTCCTGTGCGTGCTGATAACCGTTTTCAGCTATCTGAAAAGCTTTTCCCTCATACCGGTATTGGGTTTGGTGTCTTGTTTTTATCTCATTACCGAACTCGGCATCACCAATTGGTTACGGTTCATCATTTGGCTCATCATAGGCTTGGTCATTTACTTTGGATACAGCTATAAGAACAGTAAACTGCACAAAAGAAGCTAAGCCGGCATTCTTCTTTATTGATGTTCTATTTGTTCCATGCCCCTATGCCCTGCTTGGTAACCATTTAATGGCATAGAAACTGTTGTATGCTGCTATAGTTTATAGGGCTTTAATGGAAAGAATATATCAGGCAAAAGTTAGGCTTAAGGTTCTTCCCAAACCATCCTCGATAATTTTAAATAGCGTATTCAATTGAATGTCGCTTTTTCCATTTTCTATTCTTGATATGTAGCTCTTTTTAGTTCCAGATTTCTCTGCCAACTGTTCTTGTGTAAGGTTAAGGTTTTTTCTTTCCTCCCTAATCATTTGACCTATCATGAATGTTTTTGATTTGACTTCAAATTCATCCCTTTTGCTGGTTCCTATCTTGCCATATCTTTTTTCAAGATGTTCATCAAAGGTGGTTATATTCTTATTCTTTTTCATTTTATATAGTACTCTCTTTATTTAGTTATGCAAAGTTAACTAATTAGTAAACATGTGCAAAATATATTTTAATGTGATTATAAAACTACTACCATGCCCCTATGCCCTGCTTGGTAACCATTTAATAAGAATATGTTTTTTGAAATTAATAATATCGATAGATGTTTTTATTTTTTTGTTAATGCTTCATCCCATCTTTCTTTGTATCTTTCAACATGTATGTTTTGTTCAAAATAATCATCAATAAATTTTTTTATTAATGGCTTTATTTCAGTATCAACAAAGGTTGGATAAAAACAAAACCAATAGGATTTATGTTTATTCATAAAACTATTCCACCATTCATCCCAATTCTCATATTCATTTTCCCAACTTTTATGTGGGTCTTCATTTTCGTCAAGTATTCCTCCACTTCCTCCCTTTTCAACTACCTTATTGTTCTCAAGTAAAAATATTGTAAACCCACCGCCTTCTAATCCTGCACTAAATAATTTTTTCAGGATTTCCGGTCTATTTATACTTTGAATAAATGGCAAGGAACGATCTATGTTTTCTTTTAATGTTCGCAATATTTTAAGCATAGCTCCATTAGAAAAATAATTTGCCAGAAATCCTTCATTGAATCGATCATTTCTTATAAAGACAGTAAATAGTTTACATATTGTCAAGGTATCAATTTCTTTGAAATCTTGATTTGGATTATATAAAATATCTTCTCCTTGCTTCCAATTTGACCAATAAAAGTCGAAAACCAATCCTAATTCATATGCTACTTTTCTAAATTTGTCAACAACGCTGGATTCTTCCTTATGAAACATGCTTAGAGTTCCATCTGGATTTTTTTTACTTGGAATAAGCTTTGAAAATTCTTTTGTCCGATCAATGATGGGAATGAGTTGAAACAACTTTTCCCAATCATCTTTGGTTAATTCCGTGAGATGATCTATTAAATTCTTTTCTGATTCTATCAAATCCATTCTAAAATATATTTTGAAAATTATTGGATGATTATTTTTATGAATTGGTTAATTCGAAATGAATCTTATCTATCAAAAAAATAATTTGGGATGATATGTCTTTAATAACCAAATCTTCAGTTTGGTCTATTTTTGCAATTAAAGGGAAATAGGGTAAATTATCTCTTTGATAATATTTTCTATCTGTAGTATTTGAAATGCTTTTACAGGCTTTAGTTAATTCGTCAGTTATTTGCCATTTATTATCTTTTATCAACTGTATTCCAAGCCAAAAAGGAGTATCTATTTTATCAGCCCAACAATTAAAATTTAAATCAATTGATAAGCCAAAACCATACATTCTAGCATATCTTGTATATCCAAATCTTTGCCCAGTTGCCTGTAAACCACTAATATCAATCTTTTGTTGAATTTTTAAGTCATTAACAACTTGGTCCAATAAATTGTAAAAAGATATTATTCGTTTGGGAATACTTGGGGAAAGTTCTTCTGAACGAATTGGTAAAAATGATTTAGTATCAATAATATCGCAAAAGCCCTTAATCTGGTCAATATCACCAATCAATGCAATGTTATTTTCCTCAACAAGTTGATGTCGAACATTTTGAAGTAATTCATCCCATGATTTAACCAACAAGTGTTTATTACCATCTATAATGATTGAAAAATCTTGTTCATTTATTCTTGAATTAGGCCACTTCTCTTTTATTTTTCTAATTAATTCATCATACAATGATCTTATACGTAAACTTGGACACACGAAAATTAAAACACCTTCATTGCCTAATCTGTTTAAATATTCAATCGGTTGATTTGATGTTAATGATGCCCAAAATTTTGCTTCAATTATTATTTTCTCCTTTCCATTAATATCACGACCAGATATATCGGGTCTTTCTTGTTTATCGTCAACATTTTGAGCAATATAATTAAGATCATCCAAATCTATGTTTGTATGATTTTTTATGATATTACTTATTGATGTTCGAGCTTTATGTGAGCGTTGAAGGATATAAACAAGGCCTTCAGATGCTATATCTTCTTGAGAGCCTTTTATCCTTGTATAAAATTGTCCGAGTAATGATTCCATATTTTTGATATTATAAATTTCTATTTAGAAAAATAAAAAGCCAGTCTGCGATTCTTTATAAAATGAATATTTAGGAAATGAAACAGCTCATTAATAATTACTATCATCTTTTCTTTTTATTTTCCGCAAAACTAAACAAAAATATCCTTATTATCAATTATTGATTATTTATCTGGTAGTTTAAGGTCTTTTGTTGGGTGCCTCGGTTTTATGTTTGGGTGCAAAACTTCTGGATAGGGGAGGTGCAGTTGGTGGTTTGGGTGTTCCGCTTCTTGGCTTAAAAGCATAAATCCTTAGCTTGGAACCAAAAATACTTAGCATGGTTTCTCAACTTCTTTGTATAGTTTCTCAACTTCTTTGTATAGTTTCTGAACTTCTTTGCATAGTTTCTGAACTTCTTTGTATGGTTTCTCAACTTCTTTGTATAGTTTCTGAACTTCTTTGTATAGTTTCTGAACTTCTTTGTATGGTTTCTCAACTTCTTTGTATAGTTTCT
>CAIWCG010000180.1 GCA_903911135.1 uncultured Bacteroidota bacterium | reverse complement strand
TCGATAGTCAAGCATAAACGCTCCGAACCTATTGATAATCCTGCGGTTTCCGTAGCACTGTTGGCACCAAACCATGCCGATGATCAACCATTGATAGCCTCAACAGAAAAAACAATAGGTGATTTTCAACCAAACATATCGCGTTGGCACATTGCTACACCTGCAAGCGATTGCGACAATCTTATCATGAAAAATGGCGAGGAGATAAAGGTAAAAATTGAAGAAGTCAGGTCGTATATCATACGATATCGCAAGTGTGATGACCAGAACGGACCGATTATTACTGTGAACAAGTCGGATGTATATAAGATAAA
Organism: uncultured Bacteroidota bacterium; assembly: GCA_903911135.1. Classification (GTDB taxonomy): domain Bacteria; phylum Bacteroidota; class Bacteroidia; order AKYH767-A; family JABDAW01; genus JABDAW01. Next base: position 7,296 of record CAIWCG010000180.1, on the reverse strand, counting down.
CTATGCAAACGGTACGAGTGACGTATTTAAAGATGAGAAACCTACTGATACACATGAGAACACCATGGAAACAGAAGATAAAGGAGTGTATGGCCCTCTTTCTCTGGGACTAATGATACTTGGATTTGGCTTAGGCAGTATTCCAGGTGCGGAAGCGTTTCTTCTTTTAGTCCCATTAGCACTTGTTTTGGCACTAATTGGTGTTGGAAAGCACCGAAAGAACAAGGGTTTCGCCATTGCAACAATTGTTTTGTTCTTTTTGACATTGATACTTGGACTTCTCCTATTCCTTTATGCAATGGCTGTTGGTGCTTAACCAATAAATCATCGTTTATCTTTGTTTCCAAGACTTATTGGTAATGAAAATCATCGTTTCATAGCTATTTATCATCAAGATCATCAGCCTTGCATAAGCATCATGATTGATGTTGCTAATGATTGGAATTTTTCTCATCATAAACTTCATCTTCCTATGACAGCAATGCTCTGGCAAGTGCTGCAATAGGCCGATGACAACTATTATTGGTATCTTTGCGCTGCAAACTATTCTATCGCTCTTTAAATCTTTTAAAGGGAGGAAAGTCCGGGCAACGCAGAGCATCATACTTCCTAACGGGAAGGATCCGATCGTATCGGAGACAGACAGTGCCACAGAAAATAACCACCTCACACGTTGAGGAACGGGTGAAAACGCGAGGTAAAAGCTCACGACGGCGGTAGGCAACTACATCCGGGGGTAAACCTTATGAGTTGAAAGGCCAAATATATCCAGGTTAAGGGCGGCTCGCTCGAGTTCTTCGCAAGAAGACGCCTGGAAGGGTAGGCTGATAGAGGTTTCGGGTGACCGGAATCCCAGATAAATGATAGAACACGACAGAACCCGGCTTATCGGTTTGTACTAAGGCTGTTCGAGGTAACTCGGGCAGCCTTTTTCATTGGTATAAGAGGAAAATATCTATGGAATTTATGACTTATGGAAAGATAATTCCCGGCAAACTGGGAACATTCACCATCGGCACAGTGGCATGGTAATAATCATTGATGCTCTTGATGAATTCATTGGTCAACAGTCCGTAACCCTGTGCAGTTGGATGATAGCCATCAAGAGAATAGAATGCCCCTGATATGAAATCGGCAGTATAATGTATGCCATCATTATAAATACCATTCTTAATGCTGTGGAAATAGGCGTTCATATCTACTACAGGCATGTTTCGAGCAGCGGCAGCATCATGTATCTTGCTGTTATAATGCTGAATGGCTGCCTTTATCTTGTCCACCTCAAAATGATCTAAGATATAATGCCCGGGAACAGGGGTAAGTACACCCATACCATCGCATTTCAATGAATCCGGTGGGGCCGAAAGCAAAACATATTCACCAGAAATCAAATGACGGTATTGAATGGGAGATAACGATGAATCCTTAATGATAAAACCATTGGAACCTACCTGGAAACCAAAGGGATTGCCCGTCAACAACACCAAAGAATCCACTTGCCGCTGATTTAAAACGGCTGCATCATAAGGAATATAGGTAAAGAAAGGAAACACATCCAAATCAGGTATGTTAGCCATGATTCCTTTGGCACCATTGAGCTGCAGCGTATTCAAGACATGGTCCAACGCATTGTCGAAGGTAGTAAAATCAGTGATTGTTTCGCCTTCGCCACCTCGCAATGCATAATTATAGACATCTTCCATGCCAGGCCATAAAGCAAAGAACGTAAACGGTGTTTTCATGGCATCACCAAGCATGGTTGATATGCCTGGAGTATGGCACATTGCATAAAAATATGGGTTCCCAACTCTATTATGAAAACCATTGCCAAGATTAGGATTATCATAGTCAATAATTTTAGCATAGGGCACACACAGATTAGTATTACATACCGTATTGCTATTCATATTCATGTTTAATTGAAGAGTACTGTTATTCGTATCTATTTCTTCATGCAGCGGAAACAAGGAAGTTACGCCTTTACAATCGGTGTAATGTCCTAAATGAAAGGCATTGTAAAAGGCAGGATTGGTGTTCGGGAAATTGAGACCGTAACCTTTATCTCCCACTATGAGATATTGCGAGAACTTCTGTTTTGAATCAACCATCAAGAACTTCTGGTACAATAAATAGGCGATAGAGTTCTTTTGATTGGCAGGAGCCAATGCACCATCAGTGTATCCGGTCATAAAATCACCTCCCAAGAAAACACTCTGGTCCAAAACTATCGAACCAGGGTTGGGAGCGAAATCATTAAAGCTGGGATTGCATCCTGAATATAGGATAGCCGTCAATACCAATAGGAAAAAATACTTATTCTTGATTTTATACATGCCTTTACCTTTTATATAAGTATGCAAATATAGAAAAAAGATGATTTTGCCCATGTTATTTCAATGATTAAAAATATTTATATTATATTTACGCCCATGATTGAAGCGAATTTTGCACGAATATGGACTAGGATATCCTGCCAAAAGAAGATTGTAATTAATAATGATTTATTAAGAACAATGGTTGTATCCTTTTCAATATTCTTATTGTCAATGCTCGCTTTCAACCCTATTTGCAAAGCTCAAAACAATATAAAAGCAACTAAAAACTACAGCGATTCCATCAACAACAGGAGCCCATTCTTGAACTTGACCGAAGAGCAACTGCTCAATATTTCCGGACATTCTATAAAGGATTCCATCGTACAGTTTTTATTGCATTCCAAATATTGCAATTGGGTTATCGACCCAGGAAATGAGAAAAAAGGCACCTGGTATCGCGATTGCAACAATGCTTTGGAGCTTTTTGTTTATAAGGATGAGATTATTTTCTTCGGAATGTTTAACACCTACAAGGATAAATCCGGTAAAACCTGCGTTCATTACAAAGGGAAATTGCCTTATGGCTTGACATTCGACATGAAACGTTCGGCTATAGAAAAGATTTTCAATGAACCAGCCATGTTCTTAGATGGACATTATATCAGCCACAATAAAAAAAGAACGCTTTGGATTGACTTCAATGGAGATGATCCAAATTCATCCACCATCAAGGAAATTACCTTATTTAAGGAATAGTTTATTAATTGGTTAGCAACCATGACAATCTTTATTCTGTTTCCAATCTTGAATTTATGGTTTGGTTAGCTAAGGGAATTGGATTAGATATTCAAAATAATCCTATTCCCAATATTCCTTACCACTTAAATCCAAATAACCGAATTTACCATCACGTTTTGCATAAAACAAACCTTGTTGCTGCACTTCCAATGAATCATAAATGAATGGAACTATAACTTTTCCGGTTCTATCCATTATGCCCGACTTTCCCTTTATGGAGGCAATGAACATGCCATTATTGATATAGAAAATATAATTGTATTTCATCGGAACAACCTTTTGTCCGTTGTTATCCATAACTCCAGAAATTCCTTTGGTTTTAATGATGTATAAATCCTTATCCACTTTAATGATGTAATCAAATTCTCCCGACGATACCTTCTTGCCTTGCCTGTTAATAAGTATCCAATCATCACCTTTTTGAACATTGGCAAAACCATCCTGAAAGTCTCCAGCATGGTCATATTTTGCATTAATGACCACCTTATTTTCTTTGTTGATATATCCCCATTTATTTTTTATCATTACTGCAGCAAACCCTTCATGAAAAAAGCCAGTATTGTCATAATCCAAGGGTATCACAAGCTTGCCAAGAGTATCAATAAAGCCAGTCTTGTTACCCATCTTAACTGCAGATAGTCCATCATAAAATGGACCGGTATAATCATAATTCAGGCTATCAAATTCCTTGCCGTGTTTATTAATCACTATCCATTTATTGTTCTTGCGAACTTGAGCATATCCATTAATAAATGGGGATGCCAACTCATATTCAAACGGAATTGCAATTTTGCCTGTAGTGTCAAGATATCCGGATTTTCCATTCATCATCTGCCACGTTAAACCTTCCACAAACTTGCCATGATATCCAGGGCCATAAAAAATTGGGACAACTTCCCTTCCGGTTTTATCTATATAACCCCATCTTTCGCCAATGCGAACGGGTGCCAATCCGTGATCAAACTCGAGCACTGCATCGTAAACATAAAATTTCAATAAATTAAAATCATGATCCATTAGTGTGTTTTTCTTTCCATTTGAAACCATAATGAATTCATCATTATAGGATAAGAATGAAACGGAATCAGGCAGCCAATGTTCATTGCCGACAGAGTCAATGAACCCCCAATGGTTATTCAAGGATACTCTCGCATGGCCATGATTAAAGAAATCAGCAGACTCATATCTTGGATTAATTCTTATTGCTTTTGATGAGTCGCAAAAACCCCATTTATCACCTTTGTGAAAAGGAATATAATCGGGATAGTTTTGAGCATAAAAATTCCATTTGCCAAATGCGATAATGCAAAGTGTCAGGATTAATAGTTTTTTGTATAACATCATATTTTAATTGTGTGGTCGAAATTATACAATTTACAAGAAAACTAGTCTATGATGATTTCTTTATCTTTGCACCTTCATTAAAAATAGGAATATCATGGAAAGAAAAATTGTATTGATAACTGGCGCTACATCCGGTTTTGGTTGGGCTACAGCGATAAAGTTTGCGGAACATAATTACAACGTTATCATCACTGGCCGTAGGCAAGAAAGGCTGGAAGAATTGGAGCAAATAATAAAAAACACCTATGAAGTAAATGTCTTGACACTGCAATTCGACATCAGGAAAAAAGAGGAGGTGAATTCAGCCATTGGTTCCATTCCTCATGCTTGGAAAAATATCGATGTCTTGGTCAATAATGCCGGCTTGGCCTTAGGTTTATCAACCATACAGGAGGGTGACATCAACGATTGGGAGATCATGATTGATACGAATATCAAAGGGCTGCTTTATATTTCTCGTGGAATTATGCCTGGAATGGTAGAACGAAATTCTGGTCATATCATAAACATCGGATCGGTGGCTGGAAAAGAGGCGTACGGAAAAGGTAATGTTTATTGCGCCACCAAATTTGCCGTTGATGCCTTGACAAAATCTATGAGGATAGATTTGCTGCCACACAATATCAAGGTAACCAGTATTTGCCCTGGGTTGGCCGAAACAGAGTTTTCTTTGGTAAGGTTCAAAGGTGATGCCGAACGCGCCAAAGTTCCGTATGCCAATTTCGAAGCATTGACTGCAGAAGACATTGCCGATGTGGTTTATTTTACCGCATCAAGACCAGCCCATGTATGTCTTAATGATATTGTCATCACCCCCACCGCCCAAGCAAATGCACATGATTCATTCAGAAAGCCTGTTGACAATTCAAAATAACCATACATGTCAAAGCAGGAAAAATATCTTACCGAAAAAAAATACCTGATCCCAATTTTAATATTCCTACTTAATGTTGGGGTAAGATATTTTTACATGAACCTAAATGGCATCGGTGCAAGCGAAGCATTTAACCTTTTTCATTCACAGATGCATGTAAGCAAGATTTTCGGGAATGTATCCTCACTGAATAATCCACCGTTTTATATTCTGTTTTTGAAATGCTGGACTCTATTCCAACGCATGAATGAAGGCTGGATACGAGTACCATCTGTCCTTTTCACATCCTTGACACCGGTATTGATATATCAGATGGGAAGAAAATTCATCTCCTTTCCGGTTGGCTTATTCAGTGCTTTGGCCTATACCTGTTGCAATTCAACCATCTATTTTTCTCATGAGGCTAGCGTTTATTCACTCATCACGCTGTTATCCACTGCCTCCATGTTTTTTTATCTCAACATACTTAAAGACCCCGATGCACCATTTAATTCCTTCTTTCTTTTCATCATCAACCTGCTGCTGTTGTACAGTCATTTTTATGGAGTCACCATTATACTTACCCAGCTTATTTTCTTGATTTTCATCACCAGAAAACTGGAGGACATTCTTACAAAAATCATCAGAAACAACCTCATTTTGCTTCTGTTTTTCATACCTGGAATCATCATCATATTCAAGCGATTGGCATACATCAAAACTACCGGTTCATGGCTATCCAGGCCAACTTTCGATTTCTTTTACGATGGCTTTACCCATGAATCAAACAAATCCCTCATCGCCATCATTTTCATTGCCACCATACTATTGGCATTTGTGCTCTTCGCGCTGAAAAGAAGTGGCGACAATTCCCATATCCGAACAGCTTGGAAACTCATCCCAATCTGGTTTTTTGTACCCTATGTATCCATTTTTCTATTCTCTTTTTGGATACCCATTTTCCAGGCAAGGAACATGGTTTTCATCTCCCCTGCATTTTATCTCCTGCTTGGTTTGGCGCTTAGCTATGCCTTCCGAAAACAGGTCCTCATCCAATATTCGCTGATGACAATATTCATCATCCTCATGGCGCTTACCATAGACATCAACCCCACCTACAAGAACAATATCGTGAAGGTGGAGCGCATCATAAAACAGATGAAAACCCCCGAAACCGCCGTTATCATCAGTCCTTATGCCGACTTTCTGGCCTTCACCTATTACTACAACAAGGTGTATTTCAAGATGTGCAACCACACCGAAGAACTCGCCAACAAGGACCATGTTTATTACACCTATAATCCCGAAAAAGTAGATGAAATAGTAAATAAGAACTACAGCCAGATATTGTTTTATCAAACCGGACTGAAATGGGAAGACATAAACGAAAAAATCACCCGCATACTGAATAAACGCTATACCCACTCCGAAAAGGTATATAACCTGAAACCAATCACCGTTTTCAGGTTTTACAATTGATTTTTCAGATTATCCATTTTCTTTTTTTGAAGCCTATGGCAGGTTCTCGTATCATGGTGCGTCCCGCTATCCGCTGTAGCCGCTGCATTCCCAATACCGAAACAAAGCAGCGGGCTGCCGCTACTATCGGGGCTAGGTTTTGACGGCAGGTAGCTTCGAATGAACTTTTATTCCTTGATGAACTTACCTCTCACGACTCCCTCTCCTTGGGAGAGGAGTGTGGAGATGCTATAAAAGTAAACCCACTACTCCAATTAGAAATAGCTACTTGAATTACAACCTTTTAGGACGGCGAGAAAAAGGCCGACCTGTCAGGATGTTTACCAAAAAGCAAAAGGGTGGAGAAAAGGAAGGTTTTCTACCTGAAAATAGGGTTTTATAAGGGGAAAAAGTTCATGCAAGACATTAACCCCGGATGAAAATGTATTGCTACCGGATGAAAACATATTCATCCTGTAGCAAAATATATTCACCCTGTCGCAAAAGATATTCATTTCGAAGCAAAGG
>CAIWCG010000179.1 GCA_903911135.1 uncultured Bacteroidota bacterium | reverse complement strand
TTGGTGTTGGCAGACATGATGCATTACAGCATGTCTGATTTGAGGCGTGGTACTATTCAGGAGGCGTTGGTAAGCATGAATTTCATATCGGGGAAGGTGGGGATGATACCTATTTTGGACTTGCCGAATGTGAACATCACTCCGATTCAGATTACGGAGTTTACGACCAAGATAGGTACTTTGACGGCTGCTGCACCCCAATTCAGGATAGCGCAGGTGGGACAGAGTGCTGCGACGGGTGACCTAGCGGTACAGTTTCCGTTGTTGCGAAAAGCATTGAAGAAACAAGATACGCTAATTCATACCTACAGGCTTGGGCATAAGGTTTTTGTGGAGAGTTATGACAATGGGCGGAAGATTTTGGACTATGGGACGGGAGCGAAGACGGAGGAGGCGGTGCTTCATCCGAGGGAGCATGTGGCTTGGTTTTTCAAGAAATTTTTGCCGGGGGACTCGCTGACTTTCAGGAATCACAGCGTATTGGCTAAGGTGAAGGTATTTTTGAGTGACACGACTGATGTGCCAGCTACAGGTGGCATAGAAGTAGGTCCTGAAACGGATTTCAAACTGGCCATTCCGACTGATTTTGATTGTGAGTTTGGGCATTACATCATCGTGGTGAGTTTGAGCGATATGGATGATGCTGATGTAACGGGAATATTGTGCAAGGGGACGAGTACGAGCGAGGCTCCAAGCCCTCCGCTGATTTAAATCAATTAGGAATTAAAAATTAGGAATTAGGAAATCCTCGGTGAAAGCTGGGGATTTTTTTTGTGGCCTCATCCCTAGCCCTTCTCCAAGGGGAGAAGGGGACTTGGAGGAGGGGAAAGGAGAGGATTTCACACGAAGAAAGGGGTAAGGTAGGCGCAGAGGACGGAAAGTTTTTTTAAAAAAATTAAGAAATTGTTTGGAAGTTTGCAAATATATTTGTAAGTTTACACCTTGATTTGAAAGGAGGATGCTGAAAATCCTGAAACAGAGTAAGCGAAATTTTATATTTTTAATTTTATGGTCGATGAGACAAAAAAAGTGATTGAAGCCTTAGATGAACAAATATCTATTGAGGCAGTAAAGAGGTGTTTTGATGAATACTATCAAAAGACAAGGAGTAGTTTAGAAAAGATGGGTTATACTTTTGATTGTAACCAAGAAGTAGACGGAAATCAGAAAATCAATGCAAAAGTTAAGATGGAAGTGGAGTTTTATAGAGAATTAAACTTTATAAGGAGAGGTTTAGATAAAATGAGATGGATTGAAGACATTGCTGAAACTATGCGATTTAAGGAGATACAAGACCGAATTATGGAGATAATTGGGAAGTTTGCAAGCAAAGCTGAATAGCTTTAAAAGAAAAGGGGAGGATTTATTCTCCCTTTTTTTCTTTTATGTAATTTTGACGGCATAGTAAAAATTAATATGGATACTAAAAAGCAAGATACTATAATACCAATAACCCCCTCTGAACTTAGCATTAAGAGGGTAAGTAGTCTTATGAAGATTACTAATAGTTTACTTATTGAGAATAGCGAACTATTTGAATTTTGTATGAAGAACCCGGCATTTTTCTTTAAACTAATAAACAGATGTTATCCATTAACTTTGGAGAATATTATTGAATTTAAAGAATTTATAAATTTTGAATATTTATCTCAAAATGAAGATTTGACTTGGTCTATCGAAATAATTGAAGGCTTTAAGGATTATTGGAATTGGCAGAGTTTAAGCAGTAATGATGGAATAGATTGGTCAATTGATTTAATAGAAAAATATATTGATAATTGGATTTGGGTATTCTTGAGTGGCAATATAGGCTTGCCTTGGTCTGTTGAATTTATTGAAAAATATGAGGATAAATGGAATTGGGAATACTTGAGTGATAATAGAGGTTTGCCATGGTCTGTTGAATTTGTTGAAAAGTATAAAGATAAATGGAATTGGGAAGAATTGAGTTGGAACACGGGTTTGCCATGGTCTATTGAATATATTGAAAAATTTGAGGATAAATTGGATTGGGGACTCTTGAGTTGTAATAGAGGTTTGCCTTGGTCAAATGAATTAATTGATAAATATAAAGAAAAATGGCAATGGGGTGTTTATTTTACTGAATTTAGACTATCTTATGGACTAAGTGGAAATAATGTTTTGCCTTGGTCTGTTGAATTTTTTGAAAAATATGAAGATAAATGGGGTTGGGAATTTTTGAGTATCAATGTCGGATTGCCGTGGTCTGTTGAATTTATTGAACAATATGATGATAAATGGGATTGGGAAAGATTGAGTGATAATAAAGGGTTGCCATGGTCGATTGAGTTAATTGAACTATATGAAGATAAATGGGATTGGTACCATTTGAGTCGTAATGAAGGATTACTATGGTCTGTCGAATTAATTGAAAAGTATAAAGATAAATGGAGTTGGGCAGAATTGAGTAAAAATGATGGTTTGCCATGGTCGATTGAGTTAATTGAACAATATGTAGATAAATGGGATTGGGAATATCTTAGCATGAATGAATTCTTACCTTGGTCAATTGATATTATAGAAAAATATAAGGGTAATTGGAACTGGGATAAATTAGTTAATAATCTAGGTTTATGGGCGAATATTTTTAGGAATAAATTTAATGAGGACTTTATTAAAAAATTAATAAGGACATAAAAATTGTATAAAGTTAATTTTAATTATGAAAATATGAATAATTCGACACGTCTTTTTGGACGACAAACAATACAAGATTGGTTAGAACTTAGGACTAAAATAATAAGAAGTCCTGATGAAAATAGAAATTGGATTGAAGCTACAAAACTATTAGACAAAAGACTTGAAACAAGGTACTTTAGTCCAATTGAAAGAATATTAAGAATGAGAATTGCTTCTGGAGAAGGCTTTGCTGTTATGACTTTAATATGTTCACTTATTGAATTTTTGCAGAGTTGTTATGAAGGAAAGTGCTACAAATACAGAGAAAAAGAGACAAAATTTATTTATGGCTCTTCAAGTGATAAATTTAAGGACTTTTTAGAGCAACATGAGCCATTCAAAACAATCTTTAATAAAAATGTTTCAAAACCTACAAAATGGATAAAAACATTTGCTGATGATTTTTATTCAAATGTCAGATGTGGACTATTACATGAGGCTGCAACAAATAACAGTTGGATAATAAAAACTTGTGGAAACAATAATAGAATATTGAATTTTGTAGATTTGACAGATGAAAGCAAAAAAATTATTTATAGGGATAAGTTTTTTGAAATTATTAAGACGTATTGCGAGAATTATAAACAACAAATTATTGATAACAAAAAGGACAATAACAATCGATTTCTTAGAGATAATTTTTGCCGGAAACTTGATAGTTTAAGTTTTATAACTCCTGATACAGCAAATTGGTGGAAGGAATAATTTACTTTAAATTATTTGAGAATTAAATAGATCGTATGAACAAACAAGATGTAATAAAGCGATTGCAGGTTGTAAAGAATCTTCTTTTGTTGGAGGATTATGAATCTTTGGCTTTGCAGATAGACAGGCTGAAAGGATTGGGAGGAGAGGATAAGGATTTGAATGAATTGCTTTCTTATTTGAAGGCAAAGAAATATGGGGATGCGATAATTTGTATTGATTCTTATGTGAAAAAGTATTCGGGTGTTGAGGTATATAAAGACCCTGAAATAGAGGCTTTGAAGATTGAGCTAAAAATATTGGAATTTGAGGTAGCCGATAATTTTGTTTTGCAGCAGGAATTGGAAAATACCATTTCGCAATTTGAGATAAGGTATCATCAGGAACTTGGACCTATCATTGAAAACATTCTGAAATTAAAGAAAGAGCAATTGAAGGATTCGCCACAACAGGAGGAGTATAAAAAAGCAGAAGAGGCATACGAAGAATTTCATCAACAACATGAGGAATTAAAGGAAAAGAAAGTTGCGGAATTGAGTGATGAGAATAAAGCGGAATTGAAGAAACTGTATCGTAAGGCTGCTACATTGTGTCATCCTGATAAGGTAAGCGATGAGCAAAAGGAAAGAGCGAACAAATTGTTTCAGGAATTGAATGAGGCGAACGCCAGCAATAACCTAGAAAAGGTTCGTGAGATATTGGAGGCATTGGAGAATAATAAGGCGTTTTCGACTTTTGCAGATACAGTGAACGAAAAGGCAAAATTGAAAGCGGAGGTGAGCAGGTTAAGACAGACTATTGAGGAATTGAAAAACAAAATTGCGACAATAAAATCAAGTGAGGTTTATCAGCATATCGCTTCGATTGAAAACATAGATGAGTATTTCAATGATTTGAAGGGACAGTTAGGAAAGGAACTTGAGAAATTGGAAATAGAGTAATATTTTAGGATGTTGCTGACATCTGGCAGGAGAAATGCCAGAATGGAAACGTTCGCTTGCGATGTGTTGCGGCGAAAAGGCAAAGCCTTTTCGCCGCAGCCAAGTTATCTGCAAAAAGTCATTTCGAAGCTACCTGCCGTCAAAACTAGCCCCGATAGTAGCGGCAGCCCGCTGCTTTGTTTCGGAAATGAGGATGCAGCGGCTACAGCGGATAGCGGGACTGGCCATGATACGAGTGGAGGATGTAGGCTCCTTAACTCAGAAAATATACGGTCATTAAATATTCAGCGCCTTGCAAGCCGTTTCGGCAGCAGTCTGCTCGGCTTTCCGCTTGTTGTAATCCTTGGCAGTGGCCATCTCGGCTCCATCTATCTTCACCCTCACCGTCATCAGTTTCCTGCCTTTCAGGTGCTCTTCATCCACCATCTCAAACGCCACCGATTTCCGTTCTCGCTGTGCCCAGGTTATCAGTTTGCTCTTGAAGTTGTTGTCGGTATTTTCCAATAAATCCACATCAATATGATATTTTATGATGCGGTTGACGATGAACCTCTTGGTGAAATTATAGCCCTTGTCCAAATATATTGCACCTATCAGCGCCTCGAATGCATTGCCATAAACCGACTTGCCGGCAGCATTGATGTCAGGCGTTTCTATCAGTTTGTCCACCCCAATCTTTTGGGCCAGTTTGTTCAATGATTCCCTGCTCACCATCTTGCTTCTCATCTCGGTGAGGAACCCTTCTTCCTTGTAAGGAAATTTCTTGAATAGATATTCTGCCACCACCGACCCAAAGATGGCATCGCCTAGATATTCCAACCTTTCGTTGCTGTTTTTAAAGCCGTTTCTTACCTCTATTGCCGCTGACTTATGACGCAAGGCCATCTTGTACAAGCGCATGTTTCCCGGAGGAAATCCGAGGATGTTGTACAATGACCGGAATACTGTCTTTTCGGTAGAAAGAAAGGAATTGAAAAAAAATGAAAAGGGGTTCAAATCAGATTATGCAATGAATTTCTTGAAAATGACGGAAGCATTATGCCCGCCGAAGCCAAACGTGTTGCTCAAGGCAGCATTGATGGTTTTCGCTTGTGCTTTATTAAAAGTGAAATTCAATCGTGGGTCGAAGCCGGGATCATCAGTGAAATGATTGATAGTAGGAGGCACCAAATTATTTTGAACCGCCAAGATGGAAGCAATCGCCTCTATGGCACCAGCAGCACCCAATAAATGTCCGGTCATGGATTTGGTAGAACTGATGTTTAAATCAAAAGCATGTTCGCCAAAAACATTGATGATGGCTTTGGTTTCGCTGATGTCGCCCAATGGAGTCGAAGTGCCATGAACATTGATGTAATCGATTTCTGAAGCTTGCATTTCGGCGTCCATCAAAGCATTTTTCATCACATTGATTGCACCCAAACCTTCAGGATGGGGAGCAGTAATATGATGTGCATCGGCAGACATCCCTCCACCAACAATCTCGCAATATATCTTGGCACCTCGGTTAATGGCATGATGATATTCTTCTAATACCACACACCCTGAACCTTCTCCTAAAACAAATCCGTCTCTATCCAAATCGAAAGGACGAGAAGCGGTTTGAGGAGAATCATTTCTTTCAGATAAGGCTTGCAATGCATTGAATCCACCAACCCCAGCTTCATTTACCGCTGCTTCAGAACCACCGGAAATTATTACATCTGCCTTGTTCAAACGGATATAATTAAATGCGTCAATCATGGCATTTGTTGAGGATGCACAAGCCGATACGGTTGTAAAGTTTGGCCCTCTGAAACCATATTTGATGGAGATATGTCCAGATGCGATATCGGCAATCATCTTCGGAATGAAGAATGGATTGAAACGTGGAGTTCCATCGCCTTTGGCGAACCCGATTACCTCATCTTGAAACGTTTGCAAACCACCAATTCCAGAGCCCCAAATAACGCCAACCCTATCGGGATTGATTGACTTGTTATCCAATGCTGCATCCAAATAAGCCTGTTGCGCTGCAACCAAAGCATATTGGGAAAATATATCCAAACGACGTCCTTCCTTTCTGTCAAAATGATTCAAAGGATCAAATCCTTTCACTTCACAGGCAAACTTCGTTTTGAATTTTGAATGGTCGAATTTGGTAATGAAATCAGCACCACTTACCCCGTTAGACAGCGCATTCCAATATTCTGGAACCGAATTGCCTAAAGGGGTAAGAGCACCTAAACCTGTAACTACTACTCTCTTTAGCTGCATGAGCTTTGAGGAAAATTACTTGGCGTTCTTTTCGATGTAGTCGACGGCCTGACCGACGGTACTAATCTTTTCAGCCTGATCATCAGGAATCGCGATGTTGAATTCTTTCTCGAATTCCATGATCAATTCTACTGTGTCGAGCGAATCCGCTCCTAAATCATTAGTGAAACTTGCTTCTGGGGTAACTTCTTTTTCATCTACTCCAAGCTTATCAACTATGATCGCTTTTACTCTTGTTGCAATGTCTGACATTGTTAATATTTTTTTAATTTGAGGTGCAAAGAAACAAATATTTATGGATACCAACAAAATTTCTCGGAATATTTATTTGGGAACAACGATAGTTTAGGCTGTAAAACAGGGAAAAAATTGTACAAAAGTTATATATCTGACAATTGAATTCGATGACTTTTTGTGCTGCATTTTATTCTTTTGGCTTGAAAATTGTATATTTGCTTTTTATAAAAACAATAAAGATGAAAAATTTCCTTTTAACAATTTGTATTATTGTGGGTTTTACAATGACTACAAAAGCTTCATTTGATATCTATTCCGATATAGAAGCTGCCTTTAAATCTGGGAGTAGCAACGCTATTGCAAACTATTTTGGAACAACTGTGGACCTGACCATTTTAAGCCAGGAAGATGTATATAGCAAAGCTCAAGCCGAGATTATATTGAAAAATTTCTTTGCCAAAAACACACCTAAGACGTTTACAATACTTCATAAAGGTACTTCCAAGGAGGGGGCGATGTATGGTATTGGAAGCCTTCAAACAAATCAAGGGCTTTCATTTAGAGCATGTTTTTATCTGAAACAGACTAATGGCAAGTTTGTTATACAAGAACTGCGCTTTGAAAAACAATAATTTTGTCTTTCAAGGAATATTGTAAAAGGCGGCAAGATCAATTGTCGCCTTTTTTATTAATTAAAAGTATTTTTGCAGCCAATAAAAATTAGTATGAACAACATTACAATAGACGATTATATTAAACAGGCCCTTTTAGAAGATATTGGCGATGGCGATGTTACATCCATATCTTGTATCCCGTTAAATACGATTTCAAAGGCGAATCTGATATTAAAGGAAGACGGAATTATTGCTGGTATCGACATCGCTAAGCGGATTTTTGAGATTGTAGATCCATTTTTGGAAGTGGAAATAAAAAAATCTGATGGCGAGGAGCTGAAAAAGGGTGAAATACTTTTGATTGTAAAAGGAAACGCCCGTTCTATATTGGCTGCAGAAAGGCTGGTCCTCAATATCATGCAAAGAATGAGTGGGATTGCTACCAAAACTAATTCATTGGCCAAGATAATTAAGGATTACCACACAAAAATTCTCGATACACGCAAAACAACCCCTAACTTCCGTCTGTTTGAAAAGATGGCTGTCAAAATTGGAGGTGGATGCAATCACCGTTTTGGGCTGTATGACATGATTCTGATCAAAGACAACCATATAGACTATGCTGGCGGAATTGCCAACGCTATCGGAGCTGCCAATTCATTCATAAAAACATCAGGCAAGGACCTTAAAATTGAAATTGAAGCCCGCAATTTGGAAGAAGTGGAAGAGATTGTTGCTTTAGGAAACATCGATAGGATCATGCTTGACAATTTTCATCCGGGTGTCATCAGAATGGCATTGGACATCATCAATAAAAGATTTGAAACCGAGGCATCGGGCAATATCAATGCCGATACCATTCTCGATTATGCCAAAACAGGTGTCGATTTCATTTCTGTAGGGGCACTAACCCATTCATATAAAAGTTTGGACATGAGTTTAAAAGCCTTTTAATAACTCCTCTTGGATAAAATCATCAAATATCTTTTAAGCCTTCCATTCTTTTCCTTTTTGGTCAAGCTTTCGAAACGAATTGTGCCACCTGGCTTCGAGGGAATGCCTTTATATAACGTCACCGAGTTCTTCTACAAAGGATTCAAGAACGGAGCAGTAAATATGAGGGCCTCCTCCTTGGCATATAAGTTCTTTCTGGCACTGTTTCCAGGCATCATCTTCCTATTTACCCTTATCGCTTATGTTCCGATAAGCGGTTTTCAAGACCAATTGCTTCAATTGATAAAGGATTTGCTGCCGGATAACGCCTTCAAACTGGCCAGTTCCACCATTACCGACATCATCAAGCATCAACATGGAGGATTGCTTTCGGTGGTTTTCATTGCGTCCATCTATTTCTCCATCAATGCAGTCAATTCCATGATTACGCTCTTCAACAAGTCGCACCATTATGTGGAAACGCGCAAACCGCTCCAACAATACGTGGTGGCCATCATCCTTACCTTCTCTTTTGCCATCATGGTCATGCTTTCGGTGGGTTTGATCGTGTTCACCGAGTTTTTGCTGCACAAGATGGCGCATTTGGGGTGGATAAAGACCAAAGGAATCGTGTTTGCCATAAAAACCGGCAGGTGGCTAATCATTTCCGTACTCATGTTTCTCGTAGTTTCCTTCCTATATTATTTAGGACCGGCCAAACACAACAATTGGAGGTTCGCTTCAGTGGGGAGTACGCTGGCTACCTTGCTCATGCTGCTCACCTCCATAATCTTTACCTATTATGTAAACAATTTTGCCAACTACAACAAGGTTTACGGCTCCATAGGCACGCTGATAGTGATACTGCTTTGGATATATTTCAACGCCATGATTCTCCTTATCGGCTTCGAACTGAATGCAAGCATAGATATAGCCAAAAAGCGCAGCATCCAAACCTGATACTATATATATAAGGTACAAAAACCTGGTTTCAGGATCATATTAATGCTTAATCCTACCCTTTTCATCACCAACCACGCCGCTGACAACACTTTCCACGGGATGGGGGGCCCCAACCACGCCGCTGACAATATTAACCACGCCGCTGACAACACTTTCCACGGGATGGGGGGCGCCAACCACGCCGCTGACAATATTAACCACGCCGCTGACAATACTTTCCACGGGATGGGGGGCCCCAACCATACCGCTGACAATATTAACCACGCCGCTGACAATACCAACCAAATGAACTATCCCGCCCATTTTTAAACCCAAAAATGTATATTTGCTCCTGAAAAGTTTAAATTTCTAGGATAGAATCTACCTCTTATGATTAAGGATTATTATAAAATGCTTGAAATTACCCCCGATGCCTCCGCTAAAGATATCAAGCGCGCCTATCGGAAACTCGCCTTGCAGCATCATCCGGATGTAAACAGGGAATCGGTGGGTGCAGAGGCTTTTTTGCTCATCAACGAGGCGTATAGGGTGCTGGGGGATTTGGATGCGAGGAGGCGGTATGACATCAACAGAAAATATGGACTGGAGACTCGGGAGGTTTTTGTGGAGGAGGATAAGTTTCGTCAGGGTGACGGGCGTAAGTATGGCACGGCATATAAATATCCGCCAAGACCGAAGCAGCAGGTGGAGAAGGATGACTTTCAGCAAACGAATACGGTGATGAACCATATGGGGTTTTATGTGTTGTTGGTCATCGGCCTGGTGGCCATTTATGCTTCCATCCGCGATTTGATGAGTGACCATGCGGATGATAAAACTACCATTCCGGGCCTGGCCTTTGGCTTGACTTTCACCTTCTTGCTCATTTATGGGTTTTGGTATTACTATTATAAAAAGGAATAGGAAGTTCAGAAGCAACCATTTGGATGGGCTGCGTATTGATGTCAAATGAATCACAAAACGATCTTGGGAACTTTGTTAAATAGGGCTGCTTATAAATATTTTTCTTAAATTAGCGGCTGTAAAACTCGAAAAAGGAATTAAAACAATAAAATATAAGATATGAAAATCAGTTACAAAAGTTTTTTAGCATTAATTTTTGCTTTGGCGCTCGGATCGGTTGGGTTAACCCAAACCAACAATCAGACGCAAGTTGTCAACCCTGAACAATGGCAGACAATGAAGGCGGCAGGGACGATAACGGACCATACAACATTGTATGACCCACGAACAGAAACGGTTACCTTCAGTCCGCAGATTTTTAATTCTCCAAACCACAGTAAATCGATGCAGACAAATACTAGCTGTAACTGCATGCAGCAGGTTTATCCATTGAATGGTATTGACAGCACTGGGTTTAAGGTGAATCCTAACACCAGTGGTGTTGCTCCTTTATATTCCAATGATGATGGTTCTGCTCCAATGCTTACCTTGCCTTTTACCTTTTGCTTTTATGGGAATAACTACACCACTTGCTGGATAAACAATAATGGAAACATTTCTTTTGGAAATGGTTATGGAACCTTTTCTCCAGTTGGATTACAAGCTGCTTTGCAGAAGATGGTTTCGCCATTTTGGTCTGATATAGATACAAGACCTTCAACCTCTTTTGCGAATCATCCTGGGGGTATCGTGTTTTATAAGTTGACACCACATGCCTTGATTGTTCGATGGGATAGCTGTGGATATTATTCACAACATACGGACAAGTTAGTGGATTTTCAGTGTATTATTAGTGATGGTACGGACCCTTTGATAGAAGGCGGAAACAATGTGAAATTCTGCTATGGCGTGATGCAATGGACAACCGGTGATGCCAGCCAAGGCACCAATGGATTTGTAAATACTGTTAATAATGTTGGTTCGCCAGCAGCTGTTGGTGCTTCTAATGCTGATGGTATCAATTTCATTCAGTTTGGGTTGTTTGGCCGTCCAGGAAATACTTGGACAAACAATAACCCTCCTTTCCCTTACGATCAAATTTCTTGGTTGAACAATCAATCCTTTTCTTTCAGTACTTGTGCTGGATCGAATGTTCCTCCAGTAGTTCAAGGCTTGGCTTATTGCGATACCTTAAGAATGTGCCCTGGCGATACCTTGAGAATACCTATTTCATTCCAGTCTCCAGAGGTTGATCAGATTACTCACGATACCGCTTGGAGTACGATGGCAGGATTCAGCATCCTTTGGGATAGTACCGGTAATGTGGCATCTGAAGAGGTTCAGATTGTAGCCTCAACTCTTAATGTGGGAGACAATACAGTTGTTTTTTCAGCGACTGATAATGGCAGTCCTGCTGCTACCACCATCATAACGATTGATATTTTTGTTGATTCGTTTAATCTTGCAAAACCCGTCATTCAACCGTTGAATCCATCTACGTGCCCGAATAATGTTGTTCAAATTTGGGTTACCTCACCTCCATCATATAATTTTTATGCTTGGAATACGGGTGCCACCACCGATACCATTTCTGCCGGACCAGGTATTTACCATGTTACCGTTACCAGTCCCAATGGATGTAGAACCGCAACATCAGATACCATAATGCCTTATCCTGGATCGATACCTACCATAACAGGTCAGCATCAGCATTGCCCAGGGGATACTGTTTTATTGAGTACTGGCAGTTATTATTCAACTTATTTATGGTCA
Source organism: uncultured Bacteroidota bacterium (assembly GCA_903911135.1). Taxonomy (GTDB): domain Bacteria; phylum Bacteroidota; class Bacteroidia; order AKYH767-A; family JABDAW01; genus JABDAW01. The sequence goes on along the minus strand of CAIWCG010000179.1, from coordinate 1,326 downwards.
AATGGTGCTACCACACATACAATTTATGTTGATACCGGTACTTTCACGGTTACGGTTCAAGATACCAATGGATGTATTGGATCTTCACAGCCATTTACCGTAATTTCATCCAGCATCGCTCCTACCATTTCTGGAAATCCCCATGTTTGCGGAACAGATACTACCCAATTGAACATAACCCCGATATTTAACCAATATCATTGGTCTAATGGTTCAAATGTTGGTAATCCTTGGGTCGGAGGTGGTATATATCATGTTACCGTTACCGATACCGCCGGATGTGTTAGCGTGGATTCCTTCACGGTTAACTCTACTCCAAATCCTACTCCATCAATCACTGGTCCTCGTTCTTATTGCGGAGTTGACAATACTACCCTTAACGGTTTGCCAGGAGGAATGACCAATTATCAATGGTCTGATGGTTCTACCACCTCTTCCATTACTGCCAGCTTAGGAATTTATACTTTAACAGTTACAGATGCTCAAGGCTGTACCGGTACAGATACTGCCCATGTCGTTCAACTACCAAGGCCTACTCCGAATATTTCCGGTGACACTGCTTTCTGTGCTTATGATAGCTCCATACTTAGGACGGATAGCGCTTATGTTTCTTATACATGGAGTACTGGAAGTACCACCGATACCATCATTTCGCATGTAACTGGAACCTTTACTGTTACCGTTACCGGTTCTGATGGCTGTACTGGCGTATCTCAAATATTCCACACCACAGCAAATCCAAAACCGGTGGATAGCTTCAGTATAGTAACTCCGGTTACCGGAAGACCTGATACCATCATTCATTTCTATGATAATTCCATTGTTCTATATGGCAGTTTTGATTCGACCATTTGGAATTTTGGCGATGGCAATACGAGTCTGCTGAACGACCCAACTCATATTTATCAAACTACCGGAATATATACCGTTACCCTTATCATTGTTACGAATGCAGGTTGCAGAGACACTTTCATGTATGATTATACCATCAACAGTTCTCCTATTATTGCTCCCAATGTATTCACCCCTAATGGGGATGGCAAAAATGATTTGTTGGTGTTCGAGAACCTATGGCAATATGCAAACAGTCATATATACATCTTCAATCGTTGGGGTAACAAGATATACGATAACTTCGATTACAAGAATGATTGGACTGGCGAAAGCCACCCTGACGGAACCTACTTCTATATCCTTACCGTTGGCGACAAGGAGGGGACCACACTCCATGGTACCATTGAAATCATAAGGTAGATTCATCGGTTAAAAATTAAATTAAAGAGACAGTGTCAGTAATGAGACTGTCTCTTTATTATAAAACAAGAC
>CAIWCG010000178.1 GCA_903911135.1 uncultured Bacteroidota bacterium | reverse complement strand
CGTCAAAGCCTAGCCCCGATAGTAGCGGCAGCCCGCTGCTTTGTGTCGGCAATGGGGATGCAGCGGCTACAGCGGATAGCGGGACTGGCCATGATACGAGAACTTGCCTTAGGCTCCTTAAAAGAATTGGGAATATTGAATTATGAATTATAAATGGAATCGTGGCTATTACCATATTTTGTTTTCTGAATTTTTCCTAATATTGCACCCAAGTTCAAAACAAATTAATAACAATTAAATTTAAAAAAAATGAAAAAAGCATTACCTATTTTAATGTTGTTCATGGCTATCAGCTTTGTAGGATTTAGCCAGTATTATTACCTTCCTTGGATCAACGCAGGAACGAATCCTGGTGGTTTAAACAACGACGCTGAACAACCTGCCACTGCTGGCTGGACGGCTATCTGTAATCCATCCGCCACTCCTATCTGGTCGTCAACGGTTACTATTCCTTTTACCTTCAATTTCAATGGAGCGCCTGTAACACAATACAAGGTGTCCACTTCCGGAATCTTGACTTTCACCACTTCGGCAGGTACAGCACCAAGTTCTACCAGTGCTACTATCCCTAATGCTGCCATTCCAAACAATTCTGTTTGTGTTTGGGGTTTATCCGGCTTTGGCGCCAATGATTCCATCAAAACCAAGACTTTTGGAACCTCTCCAAACCGTCAGCATTGGGTGCAGTTCGTATCTTACGATTGCCCTTCTGCTACTGGCTGGACATATTGGTCATTCGTTTTGGAAGAAACCACCAACAAGATTTATATTGTTGACCACAGAAGTTACAATGCTCCTCTGGCCTTGACGCTTGGAATACAAATCAATTCTACCACTGCCATTCAGGTAACAGGCTCGCCAACAATTGGCTCAAATGCAACTACAACTGCAGATCCTTCTCCTGTTGACAATACCTATTATGAATTCATCTATGGAACTCAGCCTGCAAATTCTGTGGCTCTGTTAAACATAGCTCCAACTACCGGAACTTCTGCTTCCTATGCTGTGGTTCCAGGAAACATCACCATCACAGGAAACGTTAAGAACATCGGTTCTACAGGTATTGCTGCCAATGGTCTTACCATTAAATATAACGACGGTGTTTCTACCGTATCTTATGTTTATCCTAATGCCGTTGCAAGCATGGCGAATGCTGCGTTTACCATTCCAACTGCTTATGCTCCTGCTGCTGGCCCTCACAACATGAAAGTTTGGGTTGAGTTGACAGGTGATTCAAACCACAACGACGATACTTTGGCTACCGTTCTTACCGGTGCTGATTTCATGCCGGTTCATAAAGTGACTTTCGAAGAAGAAACCGGAACATGGTGCGGATGGTGCGTTCGTGGATTCGTTTTTTTGGATTCCATCGCACATTCATCTTACGGTGCAAACTGCGAATTGATTGCTGTTCATGATGCTGACCCAATGACTGTTACCGCTTATGATGCAGGTGCCACTACCATGCCAGGATTCTCCGGTTTCCCTTCTATCGAGGTTGACCGTAAAGTTATTGATGATCCATCTTACATCTTCGACGAATATACCGCTCATATCGGCGATTTCGGAATTGCTGACATCACGGTGACTCCTTCCTTCAACTGGGCTACACGTGCTCTTACTGTTTCTGCTGCTGCTCATTTTGCCGTACCTGTTGCTCCTGCTACCGGTGCTTATAATTTAGCTTTGGTTATCGTTGAAGATAGTGTTCATAACACTTCTGGCGGTACTTGGGATCAACACAACTATTACAGTTTCCAATCTCAAAACATCGCCCTTTCCGGTGCTGGCCATAATTTCCAAACCGATCCTCAAGTCATCCCTTCTGCTCAAATGTGGTATAACTATGTTGGTGAAGCTATCCTTGGTTCATACACTGGCACTTCCGGAAGCATTCCTGTTACCGTTGTTTCAGGAGCCACTCAAAACTATACTTTCCCAGCATATAGCGTTCCTGCCGGTTCAAATCCAGTGCACATGAGAGCTATCGTGATGTTGATAAACACCACTACCGGCCAGATTGTAAATTCTAATCATGGCGTATTATCTCCAACAGGCGTTACCGAAATCAGCAACTCAGTAGCTGGCTTCAATGTTTATCCAAATCCTTTCAGCACTACCTCTAACGTTAACTTCAACTTGAAGAATGAAAGCAATGTTACGGTAACTGTTGGCGATGTTCTTGGACAAACGGTTATGAATGTATTCAGCGGAACGATGGCTCAAGGCGATCATTCCATCGCGGTTAATGGAACTAATTTACCTGCAGGCATCTATTTCGTTACCTTGAAGGCAGGCGAAAACACAATGACTCAGAAAATTTCCATCATCAAATAATTTTTAAACTCTTAACAGAAAAGGGCATGGATTCACTTCCATGCCCTTTTTTTATTCCCAAACTTTTCCTCCTCACGCCTCCATTCATAATTTATAATTTATAATTCCAATAAGGAGCCTATGTTCACTTCTCGTATCATCTACGTCCCGCTATCCGCTGTAGCCGCTGCATCCCTAAATCCTAAAAAAGCAGCGGGCTGCCGCTACTATCGGGGCTAGATTTGACGGCAGGTTGCCTCGAACCAACTTTCAACAGAAAATGGAAAACCGCCGTTTCTACCTATCGTCCGCATCGTCCGTCCTATCGTCCGCAACCTCCGTCCTATCATCCGCAACCTCCGTCTTATCATCCGCAACCTCCGTCCTATCGGTCGGAAACCGGAAATAGGTAGTTTTATAAACCATTTGAACGAATTCTTGCTTGAGAGCGGCATTTCTGCCAAAAGTTCATTCGAGCAACCTGCCGTCAAATCTAGCCCCGATAGTAGCGGCAGCCCGCTGCTTGGTGTCGGAAATGGGGAGCAGCGGCTACAGCGGATAGCGGGACGTAGATGGGACGAGAAGCGAACATAGGCTCCTTATTGGAATTAGAAATATTTGCCATTTTGTATTTTCATCCATTTGTTAAAGCATTTTTATTATTTTTGCCACCATAATCAATAAAAATAAACTTAAAAGTCATGACAAAGAAACTAATGCTGGCAGTGGCTGCACTGTTGTTTTCAATGCTGTTTTCGAATGTATCGGCACAGGATAATGCGAAATCAAGAAAGATTCCATCCGTAGATTTGAAAGGTCTCGATGGCGGAAAAGTGAACACGTCCACGTTTTCGAACAATGGCAAACCGATGGTAATTTCGTTTTGGGCCACCTGGTGCAAGCCCTGCATAGAGGAGCTGAACGCCATCTCCGAAAACTACATAGACTGGCAAAAGGAAACCGGCGTAAAGGTGATAGCCATCTCCATAGACGACGCCAAAACATCTGCCCGCGTTGGCACTTTTGTCAATGGCAAAGGCTGGACTTATGAAATTTATGGCGACCCGAACGGCGATTTCAAACGCGCCATGAATGTAAACAATCCTCCGCATGCCTTCCTGATAAACGGCAACGGCGAAATCGTTTGGCAACATGTCGGCTTTGCTGAAGGCAACGAAAAGGAACTGTATGAAATGATCAAGGCCGTAGCTGCCGGAAAGCCATTGCCAGAAAGTAAATAAACCAATAAAACAGCAATCATTTTGAAAACAAAAAACATTAAACGCTCCTTTGCATTAGCAGTGGCTATTGCAATATCCACCCTTGGCAGCATGGCCCAAACTCTTGGTGGTGGCTCCATTCATGGAAACTTCGAAGCCAATGGACAATATTACATGCCCGCCTCAAAATATTATGCCGATTCCGTTCCGAATGAAAAAATGCTCGGTGCCGGGTTTGCAAATTTTATCTATGCCAATGATAACTTCTCTGCCGGTTTCCGCTATGAAACCTACATGAATTCCTTGTTGGGATTTCCTCAAGGCTATAGCAACAACAGCGGCATACCATACCGATTCATCACTTACAAGAACGAAGGACTGGAAGTGACGGCAGGAAACTTTTATGAGCAATTCGGCAGTGGACTCATCTATAGAACTTATGAAGAAAGAGGTCTTGGATATGACAACGCCATGGAAGGCTTGCGAATAAAATATTCTCCTGTCAACGGTGTTTATTTCAAAGGAATCATTGGCAAGGAAAGACTTTATTTCAATGCCATCTATACTATCCCGGGTCTTGTCCGTGGCTTTGATGGCGAGGTGAACCTGAATGAAGCCATCAGCTCTTGGGCAGAACACAAAACCAAAATCATCATCGGCGGAAGTTTCGTAAGCAAATACCAAACCTCCAACGATCCCTTTCATGTATTGCCTGTAAATGTCGGTGCATCGGCAGGAAGATTGAACATCATCCGAGGCAACCTTAACCTATCCGGTGAGTACGCCTACAAAATCAATGACCCTTCTGCCAGCAATGGATATATCTATAAGGATGGTCAGGCACTGTTGGTCAATGCGAACTATAGCAAGAAAGGTTTCGGCATCACTTTATCTGCAGAAAGAGTCGACAACATGGATTTTCGAGCAGACAGAAATGCCAAACAAATAGACCAGATGATCAACTTCTTGCCTGTGCTTGCAAAACAACATACCTATGCCTTGGCTGCCTTTTATCCTTATGCCTCTCAAGCTAATGGCGAGATGGGCGTTCAGGCAGAATTGTTCTATATTTTCAAACCAAATACCTTCCTCGGTGGAAAATATGGAACCAACATAGACGTAAATTATTCTCAAACTCAATCCATCGACCGTCAGCAAATCAACAGCAGCACCGCAGTAGGTAAAGAAAACACCAAAGGCTACACATCCAATTTCTTCAAAATAGGTAAAGAGGTTTATTTCCATGACATCAATATGGAAGTTACCAAAAAGGTGAGCAAGACCTTCAAGTTTGTGGCCACCTACATGAACATCATCTGCAATAGAGACATCACCGTGGCGCCAGGCGATGGCACCGTCAATGCTCAAGTTGCAGTTCTCGAAATGTTCTTCAAGGTGACGGACAAAAAGACCATCCGCACCGAAATGCAACACCTCTCTACCATGCAAGACCAAAAGAACTGGGCTATGGGCCTGATAGAATATACCATCGCTCCTCATTTGTATGTGGCCGCATTGGATCTTTACAATTATGGCAATCCCGACAAGAACTACCAACTTCATTATCCCAACCTTTCAGCCGGATTCACCAAAAATGCCAATCGCTTTGCGATAGGATATGGCAAACAAAGGGCAGGGATATTCTGTGTAGGAGGATTATGCCGCCAAGTACCCGCATCCAATGGCATCACGCTTTCCATAACCAGCAGTTTCTAAACTTATTACATTAAATAAAACACTCAAATGAAAAATATAACCAAACTTATAGCCCTCATCATCCTTGCCGCCATCCTCCATGGTTGCGATTATGTAGTCCCCACCGTCGCGGTTTCAACTCCTCCTGTAGATACAACTGCACCCATCACCTCAATAATCATTGATTCTACAACAACCAAAACAGTCCTTATCGAAGACTATACCGGCCACAAATGCGGTAACTGCCCACATGCTGCCGACAGACTGGACTCCATCATCCAAACTTATGGAGACAGTATTATCCCCATTGCAGTTCATGCTGGCTTCTTTGCCTGGCCTGACGCCACTGGCAATTACACCACCGATTTCCAAACAACGGTAGGCACTGCATGGGATACCTATTTCGGAATGTCTGCCGCAGGAAACCCGCAAGGATGCGTCAATAGACTAGGTTATCCAGGTAATTTCCCTGCAAGCTACAATTCTTGGGCAGGCACGGCAGCTTACTTCCTGGGCTTGCCTCATAAGATGAATATTAAAATAACCAATGTTTACAGAGGTTCAAAAAGAAGTTTGACAACAACAATTTCTTCTAAATATCTTACCGCATTAGACAGCACCTACAAACTCTCCGTAGTGGTCACCGAAGACAGCGTGATAGACCATCAGGATTTCTATTATCCTACCACCCACGATGACCCTACTTACGTTTTCAAACACATCCTCCGAGCCTCCCTCAACAGCACATGGGGAGACACCTTGTCATCTGGTTCGCAGCCCATGAATAGCGTTTTTACAAAAACTTATTCCCTTGATTTGAGTTCCACCAAAATCAAGGTTGATAAAAATTGCCACGTCGTCGCCTTCATATACAACGCCGCCACCTACGAAGTGGTGCAAGCCGAAATGGCCACCGTCACCAAATAAACACAAACATCATTATACAAAGAGCCAGCATTAATCCGCTGGCTCTTTTTGTTTAAAGTAAATTTTCTTTTTTGAAGCCTATGGCAGCTTCTCGTCCCATCTGCGTCCCGCTATCCGCTGTAGCCGCTGCCTTCCCATTGCCGACACAAAGCAGCGGGCTGCCGCTACTATCGGGGCTATGCTTTGACGGCAGCTTGCTTCGAATAAGCTTTCAGCCTAAACATCCAAAACTCAAGTAAAAAAGAACTTTATTCTAACAGGTCTTATCATTTTAACAGCCTTATAAACTCATTTCATAGATTGGAAAGTCGTTTTTCCTACTGGGAAAGTCGTTTTCCCACCTTGGAAAGTCATTTTCCCACCTTGGAAAGTCATTTTCCCACCTTGGAAAATCGTTTTCCCACCTTGGAAAGTCATTTTCCCACCTTGGAAAGTCATTTTCCCACCTTGGAAAATCATTTTCCCACCTTGGAAAGTCATTTTCCAAACTGCTAATCCAATTAATTAACCTGGTTTTGATTGAACTACATTCTTAATTAAAGCCTAATAACACATATCAAAAGAACTATAGGGCCTTATGAAACTTAAAAATAGAACTCAACTTGAAAGAGATCTAATAAAATGACAAGGAGCCGCTTATTCGGGCCTGCATCCTAAAACTTAGGACAGGCAACGGAGCGAAATCTACGGATAAGAACGGGCTTGTTCTTGGGATACTTGACGGAAAACGACAGCGGGAACTTTTTGATTTCGCCTGGGGCCAGCTTCAGCTTCCAACAGAGCTTGCCGCTCAACTCATCGCGTTCGGCCTTCGATGTTTCGGATAAATCCACCGTTATGTCGCTCTCCTGCGACACCGGAACCTGATCTTGCAGCTCTATGTCGATGGTATCCTTGTTGTTGTTCTTCACCGTGAGCTCGTACATGAAACTTTCAATCCTGTTGCTGCCCGTAAACGACTTGGAACCGAAATCCTGCTTCTTCACGCGGCTCACCAAAATCTTTTTGTCCCTGCCCAGCGAAAGGTCCAAGGTATCACCCGTCTGTCTGGTGCTGATGAAACTTTCGCCGATGTAGTTTTCGCCATAATAAACATTGGCAGTGCCGTCGGTAAGGTTCAAATCCTCCCATCCCGTAACGCGAGCCACCAGAAATGCATCCTTGTCCAGCTTCGGAATGGCGAAATAATGATAGGATGCGGGCAAGGAATACTTGGTAACATCCACCGTGTAGGGCTTGCTGTCGGAAGGGATGGAGTAGTTCTCCTTAATCTCGAAATCCACGCTCAATTCGCTCAAGCTTATCTCGGAATAGTTCATGATTACCTTGTTTTTCCCCTTTTTTTCCAAGGCCTTTTCCTCGAAACTCTGGGTAGCAGGCGGAATGCTGTAGAAGCCGTTGTTCAAGTTTCCATTGACATTCGAATTCCACTGAAAACTCTGCTGCTGCAGGTTGTTTTCAGCAGTTGTTATGGTGGTTATTTCGTGGTTCAATGTCCACGCAGTCAGCTTGGGTTTCTCTGCTGTCTTGTTTGGGTCGGCAGTAGATAGCGTGAGCTTCACATTATCCCAGTCTATGCCGGTATTGTTGAAAACCTTGGCCTTATAAACCAAATCTATGGGCTTGCTGATGTCCTTTACCTTCAAATCATAATTGGGAGCCCATCCGGCATTGAGAACCAGATAAGAAATGTCCAGATTCACGTTCATCTTGGCAGGCGCCGAAATGGTAATCACTATCTCTTGGTTGCTGTTGTTTTCCTTCACATTCAATTCCTCGAGTTGGTTGTTTATCATCATCAGCCTTTCGTTTAGCTTGTCCCTATTTTTCTCCAGAGCCAATGATTTTTTACTTATGTCAGCCAGATTGGTCTGCATAAATTCAAGCACTTTGGGCAAATCCATCACGTTTACACCAGAATTGGCTCCACCTATGCTGGAATTCTTGATGATCATCTTCCTCTCCTCCGAATAGGCATCGATGGTATTGTTCGTTATCGCCAAATCATCATTGATGGTTTTGACGGAGTCTTGCAACGTCTTGACTCTAGGGTTCTCTATCGGCTTGTTGAGGAAGTTTATCTCATGCGTCACCGATACAATCTTGACATCGTTGTTTGCCGCCACATGGATGTGTTTGGTATCTATGCTTGGCGACACACCCGAGACAATGATGTTCGTCTGTCCGGCCTCCACTGCAATAGAACCTGACTGATTAATGAGTGCACCAGTGGTATAAACCGTCACCGAACCTACTTTAGTGGTAATTTGTTTGCTGGGTATGCCCGCCTTGAGCACCACTGCGAATAGCATCATGGCTATCGTTAGAATCGTTTTGTTCATATGTTTTATATTTATTTTTATGTGTTACAAAGTTAAAGATTAAAATAGTTGTCTGATTCCATAAAATGAACGTGAAGTATTTCCGTTTAATTACTTTTGCAGCCAAATAAAATCAATGAAAAAGATATTTCTTCCTTTAATCATACTGGTGTTCGTTTCCACATCGTTCGCACCTGGAGGCTATTCGTTCAAGATTGGCTTGCTCAAGTATCATGGTGGTGGCGACTGGTATGCCAACTTGCCTACATCCTTGCCCAATCTCATCAAATTCTGCAATGATAATCTTGGAACCAACATTGACCCTGAACAAGGAATCGTAGAAGTAGGAAGCCCTGACCTGTTCAATTATCCTTTTGTTCACATGACCGGCCATGGCAATTGGGTTTTAAGTTCTGAAGAGGCCCAAAATCTAAGAAACTACCTTATAGGCGGTGGGTTCCTGCATATTGATGACAATTATGGCCTGAATCCTTTTGTTCGTCCGCAAATGAAGAAGGTGTTCCCAGAGCTTGAAATGATAGAACTTCCTTTTTCTTATCCTATTTATCATCAAAAGTTCCAATTCCCCAACGGTTTGCCCAAGGTACATGAGCATGATGGCAAAGCGCCACAAGGTTTCGGATTGATCTACCAAGGACGATTGGTTTGTTTTTATTCTTATGAATGTGATCTTGGTGATGGCTGGGAAAGCTATGATGTGCATAAGGATCCACCGGAGAAACACCAGCAAGCCTTGCAGATGGGTGCCAATCTGATTCAATACATCACTTCAAATATCCAGTAAAAAATAAAAAGTCCCGATTAAATTCTTAATCGGGACTTTTCTTTTACCATTCGTTTTCCTTTTTCTTGCGCTTCTTTCCACCTCCATCGGCTTTCTTATAGGTAGGCTTTGGCGAAGAATCCTTCTTGCCATAACTAGGCTTGTCGGATTTGCCATAGCTCGGCTTGTCTGAACCATAACTTGGTTTGTCTGAACCATAACTTGGCTTGTCGGATTTATAACTTCTGGTATTTTCCTTGCGATGGAAACCACCACCACCAGAACTATAACCACCACCACCGCCGCCACCATAATCATTTCTTCCACCGCCATAACTCTTTTTGCCACGGCTTCTCCCGCCACCGCCTCCACCACCACCGGTGCTTCCTGATATGTCTGCACGAACCTTCCTGCCTTTATAAACTTCCCCATTGAATGCTTCCATGATGGTATTTTCATTGCCTGGTTCTACATCAATAAAGGAATAGACACCTTTCACTTCTATTCTTCCCACATCACTTCCCTTCATTCCAGTTATGCTGCAGAAATATTTCAACATGGCTCCCTTGTCGAAACCATCCATTGCTCCAAGACTTAGGAAAATAGTCGAACCTTTTCTGAATCCATCCGCTCCATCGCTGTTCGAACGCTTGCTGCTGTCTATATTGATGTCAGGAGCATTACGGTAATATTCCAAGAACCGGTTGAACTCGATGGAAGCAAATCGTTTGATGAGTTCTTCCCTGTCGATGTCCTTCAATTCTTCCATGATGGTTGGCAGATACTTCTCTATTTCCTTTTCATTCACTTCTACGGCCTTCACCTTGTTTACCAAATTGAACAATTGTTTTTCGCAAACCTCTACCCCATCAGGTATTCTGCCTACGATGAACTTTTTGTTTATCTGTTTCTCTATATGACGAATCTTTCCGGTTTCCTTCATGTTTATAATGGCCAAAGAAACTCCCGACTTGCCTGCACGGGCAGTTCGTCCGCTTCGGTGGGTATAACTTTCCAGTTCATCAGGCAAATCATAATTGATGACATGCGTGATATCATCAACATCGATGCCTCGAGCTGCAACATCGGTGGCTATCATCAACTGCAAGGACTTGTCTCTGAAACGTTTCATCACCTTATCGCGTTGCTGCTGGCTCAAATCTCCGTGCAATGCATCGGCATTATAACCATCCTTGATAAGATTCTCGGCCACTTCCTGCGATTCTATTTTTGTCCTGCAAAAAACTATTCCGAAGATATCAGGATTGAAATCCACGATGCGTTTCAAGGCTCGGTATTTGTCCCGTGCATGAACCACATAATATATATGCTCTATGTTTTCGGCTCCGGTGTTTTTCTTGCCAACGGTCAATTCGAAGGGATCGGTCATGTAGTTCGATGCAATCTCACGAACCTCTCTTGGCATCGTGGCCGAAAACAACCACACCTTCTTATCATCAGGAGTATTAGACAAAATGGAATCGATATCCTCCCTGAAACCCATGTTCAGCATCTCATCCGCTTCATCGAGCACCAGATATTCCACCTTGGTGATGTCTATCGCCCTTCTTTCAATCAAATCCAGCAATCGGCCAGGTGTGGCCACCACTATCTGCACTCCTCTCTTTATCTGTGATATCTGCGTCTGAATGCTTGCTCCGCCATATACGGCCACTATCCTCACATTCGCCATGTATTTGGAATACGACACCAAATCGTTGGTTATCTGCATGCATAATTCTCGTGTAGGCGCCAATATCAAGGCTTGCGTCTTGGAGCCGTTGAAGTCCAATGTTTGAAGTAAAGGTAACCCAAAAGCGGCCGTCTTCCCTGTTCCCGTTTGTGCCAAGCCAATCAAGTCTCGACTGCCCAGTTTCAACAATTCAGGGATTGCCTGTTGTTGTATTGGTGTAGGTGCTTCGAAGCCTAACTCGGTAATGGCTTGAATCAATTCGTCTCCTACTCCCAATTCGCTAAATAATTTCATTAATGTATATTTTTATTTTTTAATGGCGCAAAGGTACGTTTTATTTAGCGATTTTTAGATGAAGTTCTATAAATGCCTTCATAAATATCCTTAAAAACAACACTTTTCGCCCCAGCCACCTCCTGCCACATGTCCTATGGAGACTACTGTTTCAGGAGCTTTTGATTAATTGTCTCAAACATAAGGATTTCTTCAAATAAAGAAATGGCAACAGAAAAATAACCTTCCAATGAAGTTCAACTCTGTTCGAACGCAAACGGATTCCGTTCGAACGAAAGCGATTTCTGTTCAAACGAACTCAAAATGTAGCTTCGAAACGTCAAAGTATGTCGCGACACATTTTGGTTTCGTTCGAACAAGGTTGGGTTTCGTTCGAACGAAAATGGTTTTCAGGAGAACAAAATGCCGTTTCTTCCCTTGAAACTTGGTTTCGTTGGCAACAAACCTGGAGTTTGTTCGAACGAAACCGGAGTTTGTTCGAACAGAACCAAAATGTGTCACAACGGAGTCAAAGTGTGTTGAAACAGATTTTGACTTCAAGACAACATTACTTCTTTCCATTAGAAGGGATTTAAGCTAAATTACTATTTTTTAAGCTTAAAAACGCGATACGGTCTAAAGCAAATCCAAAACAGCAGCCCTCGAGTGAGACCCATTCGAGGGCTTGTCGTTTTTTACCCCTACTACTTAAGGATAGACGCATTTTAGAGGCCTTGGGTTGGGAGAAAATGCAGAAAAATGCAAATATTTTTGGATGATTGAAATTAATTCCTTAATATTGCAGTACCAAAAAAGTAACATACGATGAAATATACTATCGAAAACAAAGACAAATACAGCATCCTGAAACTTAAAGACGACAAGTTGAACGAACTCATCTCCTCGGATTTGAAATCACAGATAGTGGCTATGAACCAGGATGGCGTACGCAATATCATCCTCGATTTGAGCGAAGTGAGCTACTGCGATTCATCCGGATTAAGCGCCATATTGATAGGCAACAAGCTCTGCAAGAAAGCCAAAGGCAGCTTTGTTTTGGTAGGATTGAAGGTGAACGTGAAACGAATCATCACCATCAGCCAGCTCGATAAGGTGCTGTCCATCGTTCCAAGCATTTCGGAGGCCACCGACCTTATATATATGGAAGAAGTGGAGCGCGAACTGGCCAATGCCAGCGATGAGGAATAATTTTTCATTGTCAATTCAGAGAAATAACTTAATTTTGCCGCATTATAAACAATAAAAACTATACGATATGAACAAAATCCTACTTATTATCTTATGTGCCTGTACGTTTGCCTGCAATACGATTACAGCACAGTGCACCCCAAACCTGACTGGCCCTGCAAGCCACATTAATCCTGACACAACTATCAATTTACCTATCTGTGTAGCTACGATTCCATATACGGCAGATATTCAGATCTTTGTTACACATGACACCACCTATTTATTAACAGCAGTTCCAATCACCGATTTCACATTGACAAGCGTAATGGGATTGCCAGCAGGATTCTCTTATGCTTGTGTACCTACCAATTGTGTTTTCCCAGGAGGAACGGCTGGTTGTTTCCATATTTCTGGAACAGCTACCGATGGTATGGCAGGAACTTATCCACTTACAGTAGTAATGACTGCTCATGTGGTTTATGCTTCTTTTACAATTCCAATTGCTGACACAGTAAGAGGCTACAGAATTGTTATCGACAGTGCATCTCATGCCGGAGTGCCAACCCTAGTTGGTCCAGCGAAATTTGACGTATATCAAAATGCACCAAATCCATTCAATGGAACTACTGAAATAGATTACTCATCTGCAATGAGCGGTAAAGTAAACTTGAAAGTTTTCAATGTTCTTGGATCAACAGTGATGAACAGAACTTATGATGCAAAAACTGGAATGAACCAGGTGTTCATCAATTCTAAGGAGTTGGCTCCAGGAATTTATATGTACAGTTTATCAAATGGCATTCAAACCATCACCAAAAGAATGATTGTCACCGCAAAATAATGACCTTTGAAGTAACGATATTGGGAAGCAGTTCTGCATCTCCTTCATATCAACGACATCCATCCGCTCAAGTTCTAAACATACTTGAGCGGTTTTTTTTGATTGATTGTGGAGAAGGAACACAAATACAGATGGAGCGATACAAAATCAAGTATCATCGCATCAACAGGATATTCATTTCGCATCTTCATGGTGATCATTACCTTGGATTGATGGGGCTCATGTCCACCATGCATCTGCAAGGCCGAACCAAAGAACTTCACATTTATGCAGCCAAAGAATTGGAAGAAATAATCGATATCCAGTTGAAATATTCCCAAACCACGTTGCGCTATCCCGTCATCTACCATTATACCAATGCCGAAAAGAGTGAAGTCATATTCGAAGACGACCAATTGACGATAGAAACCATCATCCTAAATCATCGCATTCCATGTACCGGTTTTTTGTTCAAGGAAAAGAGGAAGCCACGGAAACTCATTAGGGAGATGGTGGAGAAATATAACATCCCCGTTTCAGCGCTGCATGCCATCAAGAGCGGGGAGGATTATAATTTCAATGGCAAGATGATTCCGAACAATGAAATCACCATTCAGTCTCATACTGCCAGAAGTTATGCCTATTGTTCTGATACGCTTTATGATGAAAGGATATTGGAGCAGATTACCGGAATAGATATGCTTTATCATGAATCCACTTTTACTCACGACTTGATAGAACGGGCGATGGAAACCTTTCATACCACCAGCAAGCAGGCAGGCATGATGGCTACCAAAGCCAAGGTGGGAAAGTTGCTCATCGGGCATTTCTCAGCAAGATACAAGGAACTGAATACCATGTTGAAAGAAGCCGAATCAGAATTCAAGAACACCTGGCTGGCCATAGAAGGTGAAACGTTTTCAACCGAATAAGATGATTTTGATTGCTGACAGCGGTGCTACCAAAACCGATTGGAGACTGCAGGATAACGACAGAAAGATACATCAGCTACGAAGCAACGGCATCAGTCCGTTCTTTCAGTCGATGGAAGACATTACCAACGAAATAAAACAAACCCTGGTTCCAAACCTTGAAGCAGATGCGGTGAACGAGATTCATTATTACGGCACCGGTTGTTCCTCCGATGAAAACAAGAACATCATCCAGCAGGCCTTGCAAAACAATTTCAAGAACGCCGTTATAGATGTCAACCACGACATGCTAGGAGCTGCCCGAGCCTTATGTGGCCACGATGCAGGTATAGCCGCCATCCTTGGCACCGGTTCCAATTCATGCTATTATGATGGCAAGGAAGTGCTCGAGAATGTCCCTTCCTTGGGTTTTGTCATAGGCGATGATGGCAGCGGGGCACATTTGGGCAAAACCTTTTTGAAGCATTATTTCGAGGAGGAGCTGCCCAAGGAACTCCACGAAATGTTCTTCGGAACCTACCAGCTTACTAGAGAGAAATTCTTGGACGACCACTATGGCAAGCCCTACCAAAACCGCTATTTCGCCTCCTTCGTTCCATTTCTGTTGAGGCATCACAACCATCCCTTCATCTCCGACATCATCCATCGCTGCTTCCGCGATTTCTTCCAATATCAAGTCTGCAAATATTCGCGCCACCAAGAAGTTCCCTGCAATTTCACCGGCTCGATAGCCTTTTATTTCTCCGACATCCTGAAATATGCCGCCAAAGAAAAGGGCATTACGGTAGGTCGCATCATCGAAACACCCATTGCCGGGCTCACCTTGTTCCATCTCGGCGAATAATCCGTCCCAATTCCCGCTTGCTTTTAGCATTTTTAATAAGGAGCCTATGGTTTCTTCTCGTATCATGGCCAGTCCCGCTATCCGCTGCATCCTCATTGCCGATACAAAGCAGCGGGCTGCCGCTACTATCGGGGCTGATTGACGGCAGGTTGCTTCGAAAGAGCTTTTTCAAGCTAAACATAAACTTTAATTACCGATAATTAGACAAACGTTCCTTGCGATTCGATCTCAAATCTTTGGTTTTAATGATTTTTTCTTGTTATTCTTATTGCATACAACACACCAAGTAGGATGGTTTTTAATATTGCCTGCAGTAGACATCCAAATATGCCCTTCCGAACATTGAAACTTCATCTTTGTTGTGTTGTTTACATAAACTTCCGACAAGCATTTTCCTCCATGCTTCTTCGCTATTTCCTGAATATTTTCGATGGTGTCAAATTGTTTCATGGCATTTGATTTACTAGCACATTTCTTGCACCAGTTTCCGCATACTATGCCTTTCCCTGATACTGTCCATCTATGCCCTTCTGCACATTCCCAATCCAGTTTATCATGGGTATTATAACATACCTCCGATAAACACTTGCCACCTTTTTCAATCGCCAATTGTTTGAATCTTTCAATTTTATTCTTTGGTTTATCCCTCTTTATTTTATTGCAAATGATACACCAAAGACGATTATTTTTAATGTTGGATGCCGAAGCCCAAAAAACATGTCCCTCTGAACATTGAAATTCCATTTTTGTAAGACTACTGACATATTCCTTCGACAGAACTTTACCCCCATTTTCCTTTGCTATGGCATGAAATGTTTCGATGGTGTCAAATTGTTTTGCAGCAATTCGTTTATGGGCACACTTGAAACACCAGTTCCCTTGTTTGATTGCATGACCTTCTATAGTCCAACTATGTCCTTCCGCACATTCAAGTTTGATAATTACACGGTTTCCTTTATAAGTAAA
Source organism: uncultured Bacteroidota bacterium (assembly GCA_903911135.1). Classification (GTDB taxonomy): domain Bacteria; phylum Bacteroidota; class Bacteroidia; order AKYH767-A; family JABDAW01; genus JABDAW01. The sequence goes on along the minus strand of CAIWCG010000178.1, from coordinate 31,725 downwards.
TTCCAAGCATCGCCCTCCACGTTCTTTGGCAATTTTATGATATATGGCTATATCTTCCCTGTTTTTTATGCCACAAGAAACGCGAGCACATTTTGGGCACCAGTTATTCATGTTTTTTATTCCAATGGGTGCTGCTTTCCATCTATGACCTTCCGAGCATTCAAATTCCAATTTGTATAGATTCCTAACATACGTTGTTGATAGGCATTTTCCTCCCCGTTTTTTCGCAATTTCATGAAAGGTCTCTATATTGTCTCTATGAAAGTCTCCAATTCTTTTATGTGCACAAATGTCGCACCAGTTACCTGAACGGATATTATTTGGTTTTGCCATCCAAACATGCCCTTCCGAGCATTTCCATTTCAATTGTTTGCTAACACCAAGATACTCGGTTGAAAGGCATTCACCTCCATGCTTGGCAGCATCATTTTTCATATCCTCAATAGTTAGAGGGAGTTTTCCTGAACATTCAGGACACCATGTTTTAATTCTCTTTATACAAAATGCATTGGCATACCATTGATGACCTTCCTTGCATTCCCAAAGCAATTTATCTCTACTTCCTGAATAGGTTAGAGATAGTAATTTCCCTCCATGATCGGCTGCTATTTTTTGAAACATCTCAATTGGGTCCCTTGAATTCATCCCCAATTTTTTATATGCACATTTGCTGCACCATTGATTATTATTTAATATTCCACCTGGGGCAACACTCCATCTATGCCCTTCAGCACATTCAAAATCCAATTTTTCCTTCATGTTAATGAATTCCGTGGATAGACATTTTCCTCCTTTTGCAATGGCAATGGCTTTTATCTTCTCAAATCGTTCGATAATGTCGTGTTCTTTCTTCAAGCACTGCGGGCACCACCCACCCTGCCTGATGATTTCAAAGTCGGCATCCCAGGTATGGCCCTTTTCACATCGCCATTTCAAGGGAGAGATCGAATCGACGTATTCCTTGCTCATGCACAGTCCCCCCTTATCTTTGGCATACTCCTGCATGTCATCAATGGTATATCTTTTAGCCATAATCTAAATTATTTGTTTCTTTTTATCCCCAAACGCCTACCCCCTTTTCAGCTATGCAAAGATAGGATATGTGGAGAATGGTGGCGTGTTCGCCATATTAGGCAAGAAAATCCTTGCTGTTGGGGTTAGGGTATAATTCCTGAATTCGCAGCTCTTGCGTTTTCGATTGATGATATTTGGCTTTTGTTGGTTCATTTAGTTCCATATAGATCTCACTCAACTTTTCATGTGCAATTATATTTAAAGAATTTATTTCCAAAGCTTTCACAAAATAATCCCTGCTTTTCTTTATGTCAAAATAATCTTCCCTCAAATTCATTTTCCCAAGTCGAATATAGGCTGCATCATCATCCAACCGATAAACTACAGCATTCAGAAAAAACTTTTCTGCCAAATCATATTGCTTCGTATATTCATGGATATGCCCCAGATTAAAATGAAAGAACCAATTTTGAGCATTGTACTTCAAACCCTCATGCAGGTATTTCAAAGTGGTTTCTATGTCTCCTTTGTTCGAGTGGTACGAGGCAAGATGGGTATAAACAAACGTATTGCTGCCTTCAGGATTCATCTCAAGAATTTTCATGAAAACAGCCAAAGCCTCTTCCTGCTTTTCAAATTTATATAAATGAATGCCATATTGCTGCGCATTCCAAATTTCATCAGGATACAATTCATACCCCTTCTTTCGCCATATCAAGGCATTTTCCCAATCCTCCTTCTTCTCATAAATGCTGGCCATTTCATCATAGTGGTTATCACGATAGCCAGAACCATATTTAAGAGAATCAGCCCCCGCCCTTTTGAAATGTTCCAATGCTTTTTCCATATCCCCCTGTTCGCCATAATATCTGCCCAACAAAACATTTGCGTTGCCATCATTAGGATCAAATTCCAAGGCCCTCTCCAATAAAGCAATCGCCTTCTTTTTATCTTTCCAGTAATAATGAGAACCCAGTTGACCAAATTTATGTGCGCCGTCAACTTCCTTTTCCAGCCTATCCAAATAGTCCTCATGCGCCTTTTTATACTCCGCATCATATTTTGTTTTTGCTTCCGCCATCAGCCTCTTGCATTCCTCCACCTTATATCCAAGATGGATGGCCTTATTGAAACTCGCATTCGTGGTAGCTTCCGGGTTTCCCATATCAATCGAACATAGCCCATAATGAAAATGATACTTCCCCTCTTGTGGATTGATGGCTTTGGCCTTATCGAATTCATCCATGGCTCTATGCCTATAATTTATGTCCAGTGCTTTGCCGTTCTCAAATATCCATACCCCAAGCTGAAAATATAATTCAGCATCCATAGGATTTTTCTCTATTGCTTTTCTTATTGCTTCTTCGCTTTTAAATTTTTTCATTTCATTCTATATATAAATGCCTACTTCATTTTCAGCTATGCAAACATAGGATAATAAAAGAAGGTTAATGAATGCTCACTTTTCAAAGGCTCAAGAAATTTTAATCCATAATCCATAGGCAAAATCTATAAAGGTTCAGTGTTAATTTACACAAGCAAAGAATCTCGTAGCAAAGTTGCAAAATTCAATTATTACCGCTTTATCGTTACTGAATTCAATGCGGTCATAAAGATGATTGTCAGATGTTGCAGTTATCTCGCCTCCTTCTTTCAGTTCCTTATAGGTAATGCATTTGATGCTCACCTTCGAAACTAAGATTATATACGCATCCTCCCAAGGATAGTTTTTTATCAACTCATTGATTTTGAAAGAGCCATTTGCTCGAAACTTCACTTCTAAAAGTCGTATCTCTTTTGATGTTGAATTTTGAATCACAAAATCAGGCATGCTTCTAATGGAACTTGCAACAGAAGAATTATCATGTCTAAGCAGTTCCATTATTCCTGGAATGGTATTTTCCATGCCATAACGATACACATTAAATTTCAGTTGTAGGAATAATTCCTGAATCAAAGTTTCCGCAATCCTTCCTTTAATCATGTTATAATGAAATATCCAATCATTGTAACTTAGCCCACTAGGATGATTATCTGTGTAAACATGACTTTTTTGTTTCTTTTGATAGCAAGAATAACAAAGCCAATTTTCATAAGTTGTCATGTTGCTGCATTCAATACATTTAGGCATATTCTATTTGTTTATTTTTATAATCGTAAAATGCCTACTCCCTTTTCAGCTATGCAAACATAGGATAATAAAAGAAGGTTGTGGAATGGTACTGATTAGAATTTAAATCCAATTGAGTAGGCGAATGATTTCATATCCTTCGCAGCTGGTTTTATTTAACCTATAGCTAATTTCGCAGAATCTTTCCAAAGATAAGGTGGCATAGGTTCATTTAATTCCCAATTTATACTCATAGGTTTTGATCCATGATAATCTTTAATTTTAGCATTTCCAATAAATACATAACCCATAGTGCTTCCAAATTCATCATTTGCTTTTTCTCGAACAAATAACAGGATTATTTTATTATTCTCAAGATGGTTAATATAGGACAATCCTTTTCCTTTGTCTGGCCTTGCGGAGTTTTGGCTTTGCCAATGAAACAGCAAATCGCTTATTGCATAGTCTTCATACATAGTTGTAGGTGAATAATCTTCTTCTGATTTGATAAGGTCAATAAAAAGCATTTCAACATTTATTTTCTTATTTTCTGCAACTCCTTCTCGATTAGAAGATTTATTCTCAAATGTATTCAATTTGAAAGCTGTTAATATTTGGTCTCTTGTATATCTCGCATGTAGTTTTAATGGTTGGCTGAATGGTAATTCAATATGAATTTCTTTGAAATTAATTTTATCACATAAAATTTGTAATACTTCAATGATCTCTTGAACTAAAATGCTATTCCTCCCAATTTCCTTTATGCTTTCTTCTAATGTTGGAAAACCTCCTGCATTCTGCCAAACATCATAATGAAGCATTAGAAGCATAGTTTTTTCGTCTTCTGTAAAGTTTTCTAATTCAACAATAAAGTTTTGCTTTGCAATTCTCAATAGAAAATTGAAATAGCTAGATGAATTTGTAGAAAGCCATTTATTACGAATGGCTGAAACAATTTGATTTTCATTAGTGCTTTCAAAAGCTTCAATTTTACCGGCTAATTGCAGAAGCCTATTCCAACTATCTTTTCTATATTTACTGTAAATTGTTTGAATTGGTATATTATAGAATGAAGAAAAATTATATAGAGTGAGAGGTAAGGTTGTTTGGCTTTCAAAGTTTCTAATTTTTTGTATAATTTGGTTTCTATTAAATGTAGTAGCAGAAATAATATTCTTCAATATTATTTCTTTTGCTTTTTGTTCTAAAATTATTGAACAACCCAATGGCAAATGAGGAAAATTATCCTCTAACTCTTTCTGAACTGTGGTCGTTGTTTTGCCAATTAATGCTCTAAATTTATTCTCAAAATTGTATTCTGGTCTTGCATTCCCAACAAAGTCTAAAACAGTTAAGTTTTCTTTGCCTTCAGCTAATCTTAATCCTCGTCCAAGTTGTTGCAAGAAAACGGTTAGACTTTCAGTGGGGCGTAAAAATAAAACCGTATCAATTTCAGGAATGTCAACTCCTTCATTAAAAATGTCAACAACAAATAAATAGTTGATTTCTTTAATTTGTAATTGTTTTCTTAAAGCTTCGCGTTCCACATCGTTTTCTGAAGTCAAACAATTTGCTTTTAAACCAGCTAATGAAAACTTTTCTGCCATAAACTTCGCATGTTCAATAGATACGCAAAAGCATAGTGCTCTTAAATCGTTAATATCTTTAGTATATTTATTTAAGTTGAAAATGATTTCATTAACCCTTCTATCATTTGATGTATACAACTTTGTTAATTCACTTGCAACATATCTGCCTTTCTCCCAACCTACATTTGATAAATCAATACTATCAGATATTCCGAAATATTGAAAAGGGCATAAATGTTTTCCATTTAATGCTTCAGGCAATCTGATTTCTGCAGCAATTTTATTGCAGAAATCTTCTAGTATATCGCCTCCATCCATCCTTTCTGGAGTAGCTGTTAATCCAAGAAGTATTTTAGGTTTAAAATAGTTTATAATTGGTCTATAACTTGCAGCTTTAATATGATGCACTTCATCAATTATAATATAGTCATAATACTCTGGAGAAAGTGATAAATCTTTAATCTTATTATTTAGTGTTTGAACCGATGCGAAAACAAATTCATAATTTGAAGGAACAATACCATCAACCCATAATTCTCCAAAATTATTATCTTTTAAAACTCCTTGAAAGGTTGCCATTGATTGAGTTAGAATTTCTTTTCGATGTGCAACAAATAACAATTTTGATGATTTGTTTTTTTGTCGAAAATTCTTGTAATCGAAGGCAGAAATAATGGTTTTTCCCATTCCAGTTGCAGCAACTATTAAGTTTCTATATCTTCCATGTACGTTTCTTTCAACGTCTAACTTTTCTAAAATTTCCTTTTGATATTGGTGTGGTGTCAAATCAAAAAATGCCAGTGTGTTGTTTTGACTTTTTGAAAGTTTACTTTGTTTAAGTGCATCTAATAGTTTTTCTGAATCTTTTATTTCATCAAATAATTCGAACTCCTTATTCAACCAATAAGCATCAAATGTTTTTTGAAACTTATCAATAATATGGCTTACTTCATTGGTTGTTATTTTAATGTTCCATTCCAATCCATCTGTAAGGGCAGACCTTGAAAAGTTTGACGAGCCTATATATCCTGTATGATAACCTGTATTTCTATGAAATAAATATGCTTTTGCATGCAACCTTTCATTTCCATTGTTATAAGATATTTTCACTTCGGTATTTTCAAGTTTTGATAATTCAAGGATAGCTTTGTAATCCGAAGCACCCATATATGTCGTTGTAATAACTCGTAATTTCCCTCCTCTTTTTGTAAACTCTTCCAATTCACTTTTAAGGATTACAACTCCCTTCCATTTTATAAATGAAACCAATAAATCTATCCTGTTTGATGATAGGATTTCTTTTTTTAATTCACTTTCTAATGATAAGCCAACGTTCCCTCCTGTAAATAATTCACTATGGGTTAGTCTAGTATAAGGTGTAATTTCTTTAAGATGCAAATCCAAATCGGAAAAATGTGCATCTGTTTTTTCGAAAACCGCTTTTAGTATTTTCCCTTCGATGCTTACCAAATCATCATCAAAATCTACTTGGTTTAATTCCTCTTTTAATAATTTGATAATTTTATTTGCAATTTCAATTTGACGCTCTATTATGTCGTCACCTTTAATAATTGATAGAGCATATTTTATTGTTTTTGACAAATGCTGTGAAAGGATATTTGAGGCTTCTTCTTTATCAATTTTAACTTCTTTGATATAAAATTTGGACCTATCAATTTCATTTAATTTTGTAGCAACTAATTGTGTTACTAACTCCTCATAAATTCCTTGGTTCATATATTTGAGTTAATTAATTCTTTTAAAATTGGTAAATCAGCTTCTGCCCAATCCAAATAATGCAATTGATCTTTTTCCAGTAATTGATATGAGGCATGTTCGGATAAAACTATTTCACCTAAAATGTACTCCACAACAAATGGAATTAAATTTATCACCACATTACCATAGTCATGAATATTATTGTTGAGTTTTTTAATAATGGCAACTTCAATATTTAATTCCTCTTTTAGTTCCCTCATCAAACAAACTTCAGCCGTTTCTTCCTTCTCAATTTTGCCTCCTGGGAATTCCCATTTTAAAGGCAGATTCATATATTCACTTCTTTGAGTAACTAAAAACTTATTATCCTTTAATATGATGGCACATGCGACATTTATCATTCTCAATTAAACATTTATCAATATCTATTTATTCAAAGAGGTCTTCAAATTCTGGTGCGGAAAATTACACATAATTTAATTAATAAAAATCACCCCCACCTTACTCATCTCACAACGGACTATGAGTCACATCTGGAATAAATGGATACAGATTCAAGATTATTACCTAAACCTCCCGCAATTAATGTAATTATGCAGGGTTAAAAAAGATACCTAATTATGGAAGCGAATTTTCTGCATGTAGAAGGCTTAACGGTCAAGCAAAGAATGGTTTATGATATCCTGTTTTTGATACGAAAGGAAGTCACGTCATGACAGGGCTGATTTTAAAACTTAGCTATAAGGCGATAGGTGAAAGGGAGCCTATGGTAACTTCGCTTTCGGAATGCTTTTTTGTGACCAAAAACATCATTGCTTGTGCCCATCAGGGTGTAAACGCACTATCGATAAAGCCGGAAAATAACTTGAAATATTGCAAATGTTTCATCTTGATAAACGGTTTCAGCATTCCTTTCACGGCAGAAAACATCTATGAATATCAGGAGGTAGGCATCACATTCATTGTTTTAAGCCAGTCGTATGACATAGCTCCGGTTCAGTGTTGCAAGGACTATAAGCATTTGAATGAAATCGTTTACTGTGAAAGTTTGAAGGATGCGCTGGACAATGTATCTTTGAGATATTCTTGGGAAAACAGGACGCTGAACATCCGTTCTCATAACTTGGAGAAATATTATTGCACCAATCACGGCATGGGCGGCATTAACCATCTCGCTCAATTTGTATCTGAAAATTCGGAGGGCAATTACGATAAGCCTGAAATTTTGGATCCTAAGAATAGAACCATGACTTTAACGATTCATTTTGAAGGGAAACCTGAACGGGAAGCCGGATCCCCAGTTTTCAGTGCAAAAACCAAAGAATTCATAGGCATGTTGATAGTAACACACAACATAAATGATGGCTCAACGCTAGCATACAGTGCGATAACATCTTATGAATTCATCAAATTGATGCTAAAGGTGGGTATTACCGTTGTCAAGAAACCTTGGTATAAACGGTGGAGGTAGTGGGAGAGTTGCTTAACCTACTTGTCAGGCCAGTAAAAAGTATGAACATTAATGGTCCCATGAAATTTCTTGTTTTTCTTTTTGACCCTGACCCTACGAACGAAATATTTCATCATCCATATCATCGTTAACATAAAATTTACATTGGCTTAATCATTTCTTTCGATGGCAGGGGTATTTTTGCATTGGATAATTTTGATAAATACGCTAACACATATAAAAACCACTCGGCAGTTCATCAAAGCATCCTCCACCCTTAATGTCTCCTTACAGAATGACATTGATAGCAAAGAATTTAAGAGTATGGAATGGTTTTGTGTGGACAAGATAGATTACCCGATCAGGAATGACGATTCAGCATACACTATGGAACAATTACCAATAAGATTATTTTATGGAAAAGACTAAAAAAAAGAAAAGGAGAGTGGATATTCTGGTGCTATCGGATATTCATTTGGGGACTTATGGCTGCCATGCCATAGAACTGATGAAATACCTGAAAAGCGTAAGGCCCAAGATGGTGATTCTCAATGGCGATATCATAGACATGTGGCAGTTCAGGAAACGCTACTGGCCGAAATCGCACATGGGTGTCATTCAAATTCTGATAAAATGGATCAGCAAAGGAACCAAGGTTTATTATATCACAGGAAATCATGATGAGATGCTTCGGAAATTTGCAGGTTTCAAGATGGGTTCGTTGGTAATAGACAATAAATTGCTGTTGGACTTGGATGGCAAGAAGACTTGGATATTTCATGGTGATGTTTTTGATGTAACAATGAAGCATTCGAAATGGCTTACCAAGCTTGGTTCGCATGGTTACGACCTATTGATTCTTATCAATACCCTTTGCAATTGGATTTCGGTTAAGATGGGGAGAGGGAAGATATCCTTATCGAAAACTATAAAGAATAGCGTGAAGTCGGCAGTGAAATTCTTGAATGATTTCGAAACTACCACAGCGGATATAGCCATAGAGAATGGTTATGATTATGTATTATGCGGACATATCCACCATCCGGAAATGAAAACCATAAAAACGGAGAAAGGGCAGGTAGAATATCTAAACTCTGGCGATTGGATAGAGAACCTCACAGCTTTGGAATATTTGAATGGCAAATGGACTTTGTTCAGATATAATGAAAATGACTTTAAGGAGAGCGAACAGGAAGAGGAGGAAGGTTTGGTGATGATGTCGGATGATGAAATTTTCAAACAGATGCTTGGTGAATTTAAAATAGTGGGTAATAAAACTTTTGATTTATCATGAAGATACTTTATGGGGTGCAAGGCACCGGAAATGGCCATATCACAAGGGCGATGGAAATAATTCCCTATCTTCAGAAAAAGGGAGATTTGGATATTCTCATTAGCGGTATCCAGAATGATATTGAATTGCCTTTTGATGTTAAATACAAATTCAGGGGACTTTCCTTTATCTTTGGAAAGCAAGGTGGATTGGATTTATGGAGAACGTATTGGAAAATAAATTCGAGGAAATTGTACAAAGAAATCAAGTCGCTGGATGTGGAACAATATGACCTTATCATCAGCGATTTTGAACCAGTTACATCATGGGCTTGCATAAAAGCGAAAAAGCCCTGCATCGGTTTGAGTAATCAGGTGGCGACACTACACCCTCTGGCACCTGAAACCAAAAAGAAGGATGTATTGGGAAAAATAATCCTGCGCAATTATGCTCCAACAAACTACAACTATGGCTTTCATTTTAAAAGTCTCGATAAGAATATTTATACACCCATAATCCGCAAGGAAGTGAGAAAGCTGAAACCTACCAATCAAGGGCATTATACCGTTTATTTGCCCTCTTATGATGATGAACGAATCATAAAGAATCTGCGAAAGTTCAAGGATATCAATTGGGTGGTGTTCAGCAAGCATTATACGGAGAATTATAAATTCCAGAACATCACCATACTTCCAATTGACAAGGATATGTTTCTGAAAAGCATGGCTTCCTCAAAGGGTGTTCTTTGCAATGCGGGCTTCGGTACTGCAAGTGAGGCCTTGTTCTTGAAGAAAAAGTTATTGGTAATCCCTATGAAAACTCAATATGAACAACATTGCAATGCAGCGATGCTAAAAAGTATGGGAGTTCCAGTCATGAAAAAACTAAAAGAAAAGTATCATGATAAATTGGAAGATTGGCTAAATGACACAAATATCGTGGAGGTGGATTATCCCGATCAGACTAATGAGATAGTAGATACTATTATAGAAAACCATGCTGGAAAAAAGTTGTTGGATACCGAATTTGAATCACAGCACTACAACCTATTTCATAAATAATCCTTTCAAACATTTTCATCAGCTTCGCTTTTACATTATTGTCAAAACAGGATGCATAAAAAGAATCATTCAGACCTTCCCATTGCTTTTACCAAAGAGGATTTTGGCCAAGATTTCGTTTGGGGCATTTCCACTTCTGCGCTTCAGACGGAAGGTTCAATAAATATCGATGGGAAGGGATTATCGATCTGGGATGAGTTCACTTCAAAGAAAAATAAAATTCATAATAATGATACCCATGAAGTTGCCTGTGACTTTTATAAGGACTATCGAAGGGATATCGAATTGATTAAGGAATTGGGAATTCCAAATTTCAGGTTCTCCTTTTCATGGTCAAGGATTTTACCTGAAGGCGTAGGAGCCATTAACGAAAAAGGATTGGAATTTTATCATAAGGTCATTGATTATTGTCTGGAATTGGGCATAGTGCCATGGATTACCTTATATCATTGGGATTTACCTCTTGCCCTTGAAAAGAAAGGTGGTTGGACGAATAGGGATATCATTCATTGGTTTAAGGAATATGTAGAAGTTTGCGTGAATGCATTTAAGGATAAAGTAAAGTACTGGATGGTACTCAATGAACCTTTGGGATTCACTGGTGCCGGATATTATCTCGGAGTTCATGCCCCAGGCAGAAAAGGTTTCTCCAACTTTCTTGCAGCCATGCATCATGCGGTATTGTGCCAGGGAATCGGTTTTAAAACAATTAAGAAAATACAACCGGATGCAGAAGTGGGTTCCACCTTTTCAGGCTCTTATATCACTCCGTATTCCAATTCTGAAAAAGATAAAAGTGCTGCAAAGAGAATCGATGCCTTGCTGAACAATTGCTTTTTAGAACCTTCTCTTGGCCTTGGATATCCCATAGATGAAATACCTTTTTTGAAAAAAATCAAAAAATACATGCATAAGGGTGACGAGGAATTGATGAAAGCTGATTTTGATTTCATAGGCATTCAAAACTATACTCGCGAAGTGGTAAAACATAGTTTCTTTATCCCATTTTTGAAAGCCAAACTGGTGCCCGCAGATAAGCGAAAAGTGTATCATACCTTGATGAATTGGGAGGTTTATCCAGAGGCAATGTATGAGATGATTAAAAAATATAATGGCTACAAAGGAATTAAAAAGCTAATCATTACAGAAAATGGGGCATCGTTTCCAGATGAACTAATTGGCACGTTGGTGGATGATAAGGACAGAAAACATTATTTGCAATTACACATGGAACAGGTACTACAAGCGAAACAGGATGGATATTCCATTTCAGGATATTTTGTTTGGTCGCTTACTGATAATTTTGAATGGGCTGAAGGGTATCGTCAGCGATTCGGAATGGTTTATGTGGATTTTAAAACACAAGAGAGAATAATCAAGGAGTCTGGCAAGTGGTATCGAGATTTCCTTGGATCGTATTTATGAGGTCCCATGAACAATCAAGAAGATTGATGGTGTTTTTCATCTTTTTAGAACTCTTTATTACATTGGAAATTATTAAACGATGCTACTAAAACAATCACTGCCCATCTGGAGAATCGGCAGCAAGATAAATCATGCCTTCGCCACTTACCTGTCCAAGCGTTTATTTTAATTAGGCTCCCATTTCCTCTTTAATCTTTAATAAACTTTTTGGGCCATTTTGATGTACCTACACCCAAATAAAATCATCCCTTCCCCCATCACAAAAAAACTATTCCATTTTCCCAAAAACATCCCCCTCCTTTCCCCTGTCCCCTGCCCAAATATTCATGCCTTTTCGTTCATCCAAAATATCCTCCATCCAATTTCAAAAACCATCCATCTCTATGAGATTTTTTACCCCCTCTTGCCCCATTTCCACCCCTCAAACCCCTAGTTTTTGCCATTAATGCACTTATACCCACACCCCAATGACAAAATGTCAGTCCCGCCACCCCATCCACACCCACCAAAAACACCCATTTTATCACTATTTCTCAATACCCTCCTCCTCATCGTAAAAAAGCCCCAACTCTATGGCAAAATCCTTCCTCCAATCCCCAATTCTGTCCTCCTCTATGGTGGAACTTATTCATTATCAAGGCATGTCTAAATTATTATGTTAAATGAACCGTCGTTTTTCACCTTTTTTCGCGCTCCATTTTCCGGTAAAAAACACCCATTTTCCTTAAGATTTCTACCCATAAAATACCTTAAATATTCCATTGATTAATCTCCAAATAAAAACCACCAATTCCACTCATAAAAACCACCAAAAGAACCCCTTATTAAAGTCTTTGATTGATCTTCTCTACTATTTTTTTCAATGACCTGTTGATTTTATCTTTCTTTAGTTGGCATTCATGAATCACCAGCACCTGCCAACCAAGAGATTTGAGAAGTTTGATGTTCGTTCGGTCATTCATTTTATTGCGCGCAATTTTATTCATCCAAAACTCCGTTCTGGTTTTTGGAATGCAGGCATATTTACAGTTCTTGTGGCCATGCCAGAAACATCCATGCACAAAAATCACGGTATGGTACTTGGGTAAAGTGATATCAGGTGTGCCGGGCAACTTCTTTTCATGCAATCTATACCTAAAGCCTTGAGAGAAAAAATACTTTCGAACCAGGAGTTCGGGTTTGGTATCTTTGCTGCGTATGCGAGACATCACATAGCTCCGTGTTTCCTTGTCGAAGATATCTGCCATGCTAAAAGAAATCGTAAAATCATTTTGGACAAGACATCCTTACCGAAAAAAAACCATTATAAAAGCACCATATTGGTTATGATTATTTCTCCAGCTTCATCATTCAGCATTTTCATGACTTCGGTCTTGGAAAGAAAGAGTTGGTTTTTCAGTGGTGCCGAAGCAATCCTGATGAAAAGCGTTTGGTTACGTATGAAAATATCGGAAGTTCTTGAAGCGATGGTGGTTCCCATTACCTTTTCCCATGATTTGACGAGCCTGAATTCATTCAGCTTTCCTTTCAGCTTGTAGGCATTCAGTAAGTCTTGAATTACGTCTTTGAGTGATTGTTCGTTTGTTTTTCTCATGCTTTGAATGATAATGGATGGTTCAAAACTACAAAATGTTCAGAAACCTTGATGATTCTTTTCGAAAAATATCTTTAGATTTGCGGCTATAAACAATAATATACCAAGAAAATGAAATCAATGGCAAAAAAATTAATGGTTGTAATGGCCTTATTTATGGCAATGACCAGTGCAATGGCACAAACAAAGTTAACAGAGGGAACGGTGGTGTACGCAATTTCTATGACTAACGATGATTTAGACCCTCAAGTGGCAGCAATGATGCCAAAAGAAATGTCATTGAGCTTTAAGGGCGACTTGTCCAAAACGGATATGAAGATGGGAATGGGTACGATGGATTACATCTTTAACGCCAAGACAAAAATCACAACCATGCTGATGGATATGATGGGAAACAAAACAGCGGTGAAGATGACCGAATCCGACCTTGAAAAACAATCGGGAAAAGAAAAGAAAACCACCGTTAAAACACTGCCCGACACAAAGGTGATTTGTGGATATACCTGCAATAAGGCAGAAATCACCGTTGAAGGCGAGAAGGATAAGCAAATAGTGTTTTATACAAAAGACATCGTAACAAAAAATGCTAGTGCCATGAAGGCTGGCCTGAAGGGCATTGATGGATTTCCGATGGAATATGTAATCAGCCAAAATGGTATCGGCATGAAGATGTCCGTAAAGTCCGTTTCCAAAGACAAAGTGGATGACAACATATTCAAGATTCCTGCAGGATATAAAGAAATGACTTTGGATGAAATGGTGAAACAAATGGGCGGGGCTCATTAATCCATTCCTTTATAAAAGCAGAAAAGCCCTGAATATTCAGGGCTTTTCTGTTATAGGACGGTTTGGTAGATTAAACCGTCGTATAAATTCTTATCTCTTCAATTGCCGATGATCAATTTACGTTGAAATACTTTTTCATTAAATCGAAACTCGCCGAAATAAATTCCAGATGATAATTGTGTTGTATTGATATGGTATGTCGTGATGCCGGCTTCAATATGCCCTAAAGATTCATTCAATATAGCTCTTCCCTGCAAATCATGCAACATGAAACTTCCTTGTTGCAGCACACCATTCGAATTTAAATCGATGGAAACTTGATCATGTCCTGGTAAAGGGTAGAAATCGCCAATATTTAAGCTGTTTTCCGCTACTTCGTCAATGCCGGTTATGCTCTTCGTTATCTGTGCCCGAATCATGAAGTTCTGTGTCTCGCTGTTACGGTAGGTGGACCAGAGATTGCCCAACAGTTCATAGGTACGATGACATATCAACGAGTCCGAGTTGGTGGCAATGGCAATGTTAACCCCTTGCATGTACCATCCCACATAAAAGCCTCCGCTGTTTACATAGATGGGAGTAGGCAAGGTAACCGTATTCCAACCTGGAGCGGTAACTTGCGTGCTGTCTATGAAGATGGAATCGAGCAAGGTTCCTGCCGAATGGTAGTTGCCATCGTCTTTGTAAATCTTGGCATAAAAGCCCACAAGACTTGGGTTCTGGTTGATGTAATAATAAACCCTTTTTATCTTGTAGGGATGAAATGGTGGGATAAAATAAACTCCTACACCACCATCACCCCCCTGCCAGCTGATGCCTATCGGATCGGGAACATTGTTGTCGTAGGCAAGCGTCATCAAGAGTGCCGTTGTGTCAATGACTACCAACTCTTGCGTCAGGCTGTTGTTGGTATAGATGCCGTCACTCGGTATGGTGGTGGTAAAGGCATATCTCCCGGCCACTGCAGGTGTAAAAGTGGAACTTATGCTCACCGTTTCATTGCTTCCGGGTGTCAGTGCCGAGGTGTTCGCATTACCTTGCTGGTAAACGATGTTGTTCGGGTCCAGCACCTGACAAAAGACATTCAGCGAAGCCAATGGCATATTGCCAACATTTGCAATATTCGTGGTCATGGTAAATGGATTGCCGCCTTGTGATAGAAATATCCCGCCTGAAGAGGTGTTGTCATTCCAGTTTACTGCGGCATCCGACACTGTATAGGTGGGATTCTGCGGATGATAAAACTTGATGGCATAGTTGATGGGAGGATAGGTGTTGTGAGAATGCTGCAACCCGATCACACCTGAATAATTCTCTATCCCTATCGTCATGAAATTAGGAGTAAAGAAAGTCCCTCCCGTCTGCTCCTTGTATTGATACGTGATGGAACTGTCCACATTAGACACGATGACCTGAAACGTATTCGAGCCGGAATATCCATTAATTGTAGTGTCCCAAAAAGGCACGTTCAAGAACGAAACTATCAAGGTGTCCACACCATTGCTCCAGTAGTAGCATAGCGCAGGATTGGTAGCTCCATAAAAAGTCAAGTCTGCCGTCATGATGGCAAGAAAGTTCTGTGGGTTGGCGGTGTTCGGTATCGTTGGAAACGGAGATGCCAACTGCCCTCCCGAGAAATCATTGAAGCCGATATAGCCATTCGACCCGACCCAAAACATCGAATCGTCTTCCCAGTAATAATGAAAGTGAAACCCGATGCCAAAAGGACCACGCACATTGTCGTCGCCCAGCAGTTTCACCTGCGTAGCGCCAGCCAAAGGCAAAATGTCTATCCAGTTATAGTGTGGGCCAGTGGTGTCGTTGCTGTCTTTCCAGCGGTAGCCATACATGTCGGGGCCGCCCACATTGGCAAAAACCAGTGCCGACAGCAGCACGAAAATTAGTGATGTAACGATTCTTTTCATATCCATTTATTGATTTAAGATAGCCAAAACTAATAAAAAAATGGTAAATTAAGGGTTCTCCAACAATCACCTACCAGTTTTTACTACACCCGCTTTGTTGTATTGATCCCCGTATCAGACTTCAATTATTACAGGTTTAAGATTGGTGATTTTATTGAAACCCTTATCCATTGTGAATAGAGGAAAATCATATTTCATGGCAGTAGCAGCTATTGCCGCATCTGGGAGTTTGATTTTATGTTTGGATCTGATATCAATGATGAGTTCTTTTATTTCGGGCTCCAAGTCTATGATGATGCACTCCGAAAGAAACTCCTTAATCAATTTTCTTCCATGATTTGTGAGTCCGGGATAGCACAACAATTCTATTTCAGTAATGACAGACACAAAGATGGTGCGCTCGGCCAAGCACCTTTCAGCTACTTCATTTCCATTAAAGAAGTTTATTAAAATGGAGGTGTCGGCTACAATGTTATCTCCACTCATTGCGGATTTGCTTTTGATATTCCAACCCATCCATCTTGAACTTTACTTTGCCGAAATACTTTTTCAGGTTGATGCCTTTAGGCTTCTTGGATAATTTTGCCAATGCCTCATCAAGTTCCTTGCGGCTCGAATTATGGTTTATAATGATGCTCTTTCTCATCTTCTTTCTCATTTATTTGATGGCAAAGATACAAAACAGAAGCAATCATTAAGGGATGATCAAACATAAATATTTTTAATTGCCTTTCAAAACCGCAAACTGAAACTCATGCCCATGCCCATCGTTTTATCATGGGCAGGGATTGGATAGATGATAGGAGAGGGTAAATGAATATTATTCATAAACCCCTTTTAGTTTTAGAGGTCCGGCAATTGATATTATATCAGAAAATATAACTCCGGTATAAACATTAACAACTAAACGAAGACCCGTATAAAAATTTACTCCATCAAATTTTTCAAGATTTTTTTCATCAAATTTTTCAAGGTTATAATCCCAACATATTGCTTGATATCCTTTATATCTTCGAGAAGGTTCACCAAAGATTTTTTTTACATTAACAGAATCCATTCCTTTAAAACATTCGGAATAATATTTAATATCTTGAATTGTCAGGTTCGTTTTATAATAATGTAATGAATCTATATATTGCCAATTTGATTTAAAACTATCAATTGCATTCTTACATTTAATTCCATCTATTTGCCCATAACCCTTAATGCTCATCAGTGCAATCATAATTACCATCAGCATCTTTTTCATCATCTTATCCTTGATTAATTTTTAATCTATAATACACAATTCCTGATTCCCTAAATCAATTGCGGACTGGCAGCCTCACTCGCACTCTTCCCCTTCGCCAATATCCCCGTCACATGAGCATCATCCATATCGCTCAAACTCACCACAATGATATAATGGCCGAATACACCATTAAAATCAGTAGGAATAGCCAATTTCAAATCTGTTTCAGTCCCTATTTCTATCCCACCAGTTGCAGGCACATCAGTCGTGTCGTTCAAAAAAACCTTCACCTTCGCCAATACACTATGATTCCTGAAAGTCAGCGTATCCCCAGGCAAAAACTTCTTGAAAAACCAAGCCACATGCTCCCTCGGGTGCAGCACCGCCTCCTCCGTTGTCGCCCCCTTGCCCAAGTCAATGATTTTACTCCCGTTATCGTAAGCCTTAACAAAAGTCCCACGCGTCAATTTATAGATATGAACCAGCCTATCCTGCTTGCCTTTCGCCTCCCGAAGCAATTTAAAATCAGCATTGATGTCACTCACTGCCGCACTTTTCACCACCTGCTTTATCCTGAATTGAGGAGCCGCAAGAGTCAATGAATCGATTTTATCGTTAAAGGTCGAAATATCCAACGCCGTGATGTTCACATGGGGCAAATCCAAAACAGGAATAAGACCCACCTTACCCTTGATGAAATTCAATTTCACCAACACATCCTGAATCGCTCCCCTGTCCAAATCCGAAATGGTGTAATGCATCTCCGCCGCCAAAACAGGGTCAGGAACTGTTTTGTTTTCTGCCCAAACCTTCGTCCCTATGTTCATGTGCACGCCCAATTTTGCCGCATCCATCCACAAAGTCTCCTTGTTTTCCGTGTTCCCATGCAAATCCTCTTCCGTAATGCCTTCATTCGCAAGTATCCGGTCCAATATTGTCTGAACATCCGATTTCGCCACCACCACCCAAGTGTTGCCATCCCAAATAGCTGGATTGTCGCCATAATCCATCACACCCCTTGCAGTGATGATCATCCTTAAATAATTCGAATGTGCCGTAGTCATGATTATTTTATATTTTTATAAGTCTTGCAAAGATGCAATTATAATTATCCGTTTCGCCCGCAAAACACTCCCATTCTCAAAATTATTTATCAACATTCTCAAAACAATTATTCGCCTTGCCCATATAAATCAACCCATACAGCCACAATTCTTCCCCCATCCTATGCTACCAAGCCCTTCCAGAGATATAAAGCCCCTCGTCCCTACGCTCGCAACAATATTCCAGCAGCCATTTATTTTCTTGCCACCCCGCCACAAAAATCATTTTCCACCCATTTCCTTTCACCATTAAGAGCAAAATAGACAAATCAACCCACCCATCCTTTCAGGTTTTCTCAATCCTGAAAGGTATTAAAACAAATCCCCATCAGAGTGTTCTGTTTGTAGCAATCTTTTCCACCATACACTTCCTAAACCCTATCGGGGTCAAATATTGGTAGCAATAAACATCCCCAACAATCCCAGACCCCAGAGGGATCAAATATTATTTCAATCTAAATAGCAATACCTCTCCGTAACCAAAGTATCCGATGGTGTTGCCGTTAGCACCATTCCATCATATTCTATCTTGGTTAATAAAACACAGTCCCCCGGTTTATTGATATTCAAAATCGTAATGGCAAAGGATAGTTTATCCAATGAAAAATTTCCCGTCTCGAATTTATAACTCGTAATGGTTCCCATTTCCTTTTCAACAGCCAATAAGGAATTTGGGAGAAGAGGCGAGTTTTCAACCTTGCAAACAGTCGTTCGAAATACCGGAAACAATACCGATTCGTTAAACAGTTCATTGGTACGGATGTTTCGCTTTTTTCTATTGTTAATCCGTATTTCAATAAGGCTTTTAGCATCATTCATCAACCCGTTATATTGAAACACATTTCCTAAATCAGACAAAGATTTATACTCCTCCATTTTTAGCGATTCATAAAACGAGGTTTCGAATATAGCCTCATCCAATGGGGTTTTTATTGCCCTTGCAGTGGCGTGAAACCGTTTCCAAATCCCCTCTTCAAATTCCCCTTTGATAACCCTGCATCCAATACCGAATAGGTTTATTTTGATTTGCTGCAAAGTTCTTGAATGTTTTGGTTCAAGTTGGAAATTACATCAAACAATATATTCAATTCCATCCTTAATGTTACCAACAATATCACCAAAGAGTTTAGAATATATTTCTGGGGTTTCGGTATGAACAGGAATAATCTTTTTAGGGTTAGAATATTTAACAAAATTCTTGATGGTATCAGTATCAGCGTGACCACTGGTATGGATGCTTTCTATTTCAGAATTATTTTTCCTGAAAAAATCCAGGAATGTTTCTACTTTCTTGTCAGTTTTATACCCTTCCCATTTTGAATAAATAACTCCCGATTTTGAATAATTCATCTTTTTTTGAATATCGCTCAACATGTTTTCTCGAACCAAAACACATAAGTCTGTTCGTTGATTCAGTTCTTCATTATCCAATTTATATTGACTGAATTTATAAGCCAAATGACTTTTGTTTTCTTCTTTAAACATCCTTTGTGTTAGCCAATAAGGATAAAATACTTTGACATCCTTAAATGTTTTTGGGTTAGGAATATTATCAGGTAATTGAGCTAAGATATTTGCTGTAAAAATATCTACAAGAAACAATCTATTGGAGTGTTTAGCAGCTATATACATTTGAACCAAACGGTCAATATTTGCCGATGATTGAAGGACAAAAACATTGCCCGCTGTTTTTTTCATAAACTCCAATGCTCTTGCACCAATTTGGTTTTCGGTTTCTGCAACATAGTTCTCTTTATACAAGTTTGTACCTTCAATTATTAAAACATCAGCATTATGTGTTTTTGGATTCTTATAAAACCATTCACTCAATTTACCTTTTGCACCATGCTTTCGGAAGTCTCCGGTATAAAGTATTTTTTTGCCATTACTCTCTATCATAAAAGCATACGAATCATAAGCAGAATGATCAACCAAATAAGGAGTAATTACAATATCTTTAATCTTGAATGGCTTTTCATGTTCGATATATTTGTGTGCTTTTATTTTATTTCCTTTACTTGTGAAATCACAAATAATATTATGCACATCGGCAGATATTTTCCCTATAAAAAGAGGTATGCCTTCTTTGGTCGAATCAATTAACCCAATATGGTCGCCGTGATTATGTGAAATAATGATGCCATCAATTTTTCTGTCCGTAGTTTTAGAATTGACAAATAAATCATCAACAACCAATAATTTCTTCTCCCTTTCCTTTTGATATTTGTCAGGCAATTCTTCTCCAATATCAAAGATAATTCGTGCTTGATCTGTACAAATCTCTATGCACGAACCTCCAATTTGTCGAGTGCCTCTATGAACAATTATTTTCATAATAGTTCAATTTTATCAAGTTCAGTATCGTACTTATATTTAAGTATGTGAACAGAAATGCTGCCAATTTCTTTTAGACCTAAATTTATCATGTCAACCACTTTTTGGTCAATAAGGGGGTGTAATTTATCTATCAAAAAATACCCTTTAATACTTGTAAACTTTTTACCATATAATTTATCAAAACCCCTAAACCAAACTTTATCATCTTTATCATCAATTTTTGGGTATGTAATCCCTTCAGTAATAAAAACCTCATTCATTAGAGATAAGTAAAAAAGTAATTCGGATATTATTCCTACCTTTCCTGGCTTCTTATTATGATATTTGAGTTCAAATATGCAAAGTTCATTATTTTTGATCCCCCATAAATCAATAGCACTTTTACCACCAGTAAACAATCTTCTTTTCTTTTTTTCTTCTTCAAATTCTTCAAAAACACCAACAGGAAGTTGTTGATTTAAGAAGTTTAACTGTAATCTTTCCTTTAAAAGAGCTTCGTATTTATTCGCAAACAGCATCTCTATTTTATCCTCATCTCCTTTAATTTTATGTACTTTATCTTTTTCAGGATAGTTCATTAAAAGTGTCCCTTCTAATCCTTTCTTAAAATCGGCAATCGCTTGATTTTTTTCTTCAGAGAATGAAAACCATGAGTACATTTTTTTGAATTGTAAAACTCTAAATAAAAATCTATTATAATGTAGGTTGTTTTCTTTTATATGCTTCCAATTTATTTCTACTTTGTCAATTTCAGGAAACCAAAGTTTTAGACAAACTATCCAACCTTCAAAAGCATATTTATCTACTTGCATATTTCCACTAACATTTTTTAAATCAACTTTTAAAACATTGCCAAATATTGAAAATATTATGCCATCTGGTAATCGTAGATTTTTGCTGCATGTTTTAAGTTTAAGCTCTTTTAAAATTTCATCGTTTTCCATAGTTAAATATATTCATAATTTATACCTCTCATTTTTTTGTCTGTTATTTCCATAATACTTTTTTCAAGCCGCAAATCTACC
Organism: uncultured Bacteroidota bacterium; assembly: GCA_903911135.1. GTDB lineage: Bacteria > Bacteroidota > Bacteroidia > AKYH767-A > JABDAW01 > JABDAW01. The sequence goes on along the minus strand of CAIWCG010000178.1, from coordinate 10,083 downwards.
ATAAAAACCCTAATTCACCCCACCCGATCCAATAGGTAATTATTCGCCTTCCCCATATAAATCAACCATCTAAGACACCATCAAGCACCCAAAACCCTATCAATAACGGTTAACAAGCTCCACAAAAGTCCGAAATGCCACCCCTGCTTGAATAAAACACCAATAATTTATGATGAAATTAAAATCTGTTATTTTTTCAGAACAGCCCCTCATTATCAGAACACACCATCATTTCCACAACAGACCACCCTATTTCGGCAACAGACACTCATTTCCCAACAACAGCCCATCATCTCCCAAGAACAGAGCTTGATTTTGTATGAACACCCACACATTTCTCAAGAACAGAGCATCAAGTTGCAGCAACAACACCTATTGTCTTAAGTACATCCCAAGATATGCCAAAAACAGAACCTCATGTCCCAACAACAGACTCTATCTACCCAAAAACACCCAACGATGCTTCAAGAACAGACAAATAGCTTCTCCATTATCAATAAATGAGAACAGCTTTATTTGTTAACCAAGTCCGTTTTATAAACTTCTTTCGATGGCGTTGTCATACAAATCCTTGGCATCAGCTATCGCCCCGAACGAAGCGGAATCAATCAGCATGTCGCCAGAGGTAACGATTCCGAGGTTGGTAAATTCTACATCCGACTCAGCCAAAAACACAATGAATTCATCCAGCTTCTCTGCCGAAACAGATACCACCACACGGCCTTGTGCCTCACCGAAAAGGAAGGCATCCTTGCGGATTTCATCGTCGGTATCTATCTCGAAACCAAGATTGTTCGGCATGCCAGATTCCAATAGCGCGATGTATAATCCGCCATCAGAAACATCGTGTGCAGAGGCTACGAGCTTGTTTGATATCAAGCCTTTCACCACTTGGTGCAGGTCATATTCCTCATCCAGATTGAAGTAGGGTGCAGGAGAATTCTTTACATTATGAAAGGAATAAAGATACTCCGATGAAGCGATGTCGTTCCTCGATTCTCCAATCAAAAAGATGTGGTCTCCCGCCTTCTTGAAATCCAGCGTCATCCTGTTTTCCTTGTCCAATAATCCCAGCATGCCTATGGTAGGCGTCGGGAACACCGGGCCTTCATCATTCGATTGATTATAGAAGCTCACATTGCCACCCGTTACCGGTGTCTGGAACATTTCGCAGGCCTTGCCCATGCCCTTTATCGCATGCACGAATTGCCAATAGACCTCCTGATTGTAAGGATTGCCAAAGTTCAAGCAGTTAGTTATGGCAGAAGGCTCACCACCTGCACATACGATGTTTCTTGCCGCTTCGGCTACCGCTATGGCACAGCCGGTTTCGGGGTCTGCCTGCACATATCTTGCGTTGCAATCTACCGTCAGTGCAAGCGCTTTATTGGTTCCTTTTATGTTGATGATGGCTGCATCAGATGGACTGTTGGTAGTCATGTTCACGGTGCCTACCATCGAATCGTATTGGTTATAAACCCAACGCTTCGAAGCGATGTTCGGGTGCGTGGTCAAGTGCTTGGCAACGGCCACCAAATCTTTTGGCACCTTGACTTTATTCATGTCGAAAGCCTTGTTCAAAGCAATGTATGCAGGCTCCTTGTATTCCCTGGTATATACCGGTGCTCCACCTCCCAATACCAGCACATCGGCAGGCACATCAGCCACCAGTTCGCCATGCATGTAATACCTCAAATGGTCGCCTTCTATCACCTCTCCGATGATGGCACAATTCAAATCCCACTTGTCGAAAACCTTCTCCACCAATGCTTCCTTGCCTTTCTCCACCACTATCAGCATCCGCTCTTGCGACTCGGAAAGCAGTATCTCGAATGGCTGCATGTTGGCCTGGCGAGTAGGCACCTTGTCCAAATCTATCCTCATGCCATGCTTGCCTTTGGCCGACATTTCCGAGTTGGAGCAGATGATGCCGGCAGCACCCATGTCCTGCATTCCAATGACGGCACCTGTTTGAATCACTTCCAAGGTGGCCTCCAACAATAATTTCTCTTGAAATGGATCGCCCACCTGCACCGAAGGTAGTTTTTCAGATGAGGCAGCACTGATATCTTCGGAAGCGAATGTGGCTCCATGAATTCCATCCTTGCCGGTAGCCGAACCCACGATATAAACCGGATTGCCTACACCATAAGATATCGCCGAAACCGTCTTGCCCACCTCTACTATGCCCACCGACATGGCGTTTACCAATGGGTTGATGTTATAGCAATCGTCGAAGAAAACCTCTCCACCCACCGTAGGTATTCCGAAGGCATTGCCATAATCGCCGATGCCTTTCACCACACCTTTAAGTAGCCACTTGGTCTTTTCGGAGTTGAGGTTTCCGAATCGCAAGGAGTTCAATTGCGCTATCGGGCGAGCCCCCATCGTGAAGATGTCCCTGTTTATTCCTCCCACCCCGGTGGCTGCTCCCTGATAGGGTTCCAAGGCCGATGGGTGGTTGTGCGATTCTATCTTGAAGGCACACGCCAATCCTTCGCCGATACCTACCAATCCCGCGTTTTCTTCGCCGGCTTCCACCAGCAAATGCGGCCCTTTCTTTGGCAAGGTTTTCAGCCAGGTGATGGAGTTTTTATAGGAACAATGCTCTGACCACATCACCGAAAAGATGCTCAATTCGGTGAAATTGGGGCTGCGGCCAAGAATCTCTTTTATCCGTTCGAATTCCTCTTCTATGAGGCCTAATTTCTTTGCAGTTTCAAAGGTGGGAAGTGCTTCAGTCGTTGTCATTATCGTAATTTATTATTTTTCTTCGTCTGCAAAACTAATAAATTGGGGAGATGTAAGATGGTAATTCCAAGATAATCAAGCCAACATTTTAGCCTAAATAACTAAAATCACCATCATGATTATTTTTTGAAGCCTATGTGCAGTTCTCGTATCATCTTCGTCCCGCTATCCGCTGTAGCCGCTGCACCCCCATTTCCTGACGAAAGCAGCGGGCTGCCGCTTCTATCGGGGCTATGATTGATGGCAGCCGCCTCGAATCATCTTTTTTCATAAAACCCCAAAAATCCACTCAAAAACCAAAAAGACCCGATTTCAGGAGTTTTATACTTGAAAAGCCTTTTTTGGCGGGGCAAAATAACTCGGCGGAGAGATGTTGGGACCCAAGGTCGAGACCTTGGAACCCAACGACACGACCTTGGGACCCAATTACACGACCTTGGGACCCAACGACACGACCTTGGGACCCAACGAAGCGGCGTAAGGACCCAACGAAACGGCGTAAGGACCCAACGAAGCGGCGTAAGGACCCAACGAAGCGGCGTAGGGACCTAACGAAGCGGCGTAAGGACCCAACGAAGCGGCGTAAGGACCCAACGAAACGGCGTAAGGACCCAACGAAACGGCGTAAGGACCCAACGAAACGGCGTAAGGACCTAACGAAGCGGCATTGGGTCCCAACGACGCGACGTGGTGCTTTAAAGTCATTGCAAATGAAAAAGAGCAGATTAATTATCATTTATTTGACAAGAAATCAGCAATTTATAAATTGAAAGGATTAAACGATTGTTCTAAATCATTGATGAATCATTAATAATAGCTTCGCCTTTTGCGAGCCATCATGAATGAATCATCCAAATCTTGATGAAGATTGGTATTGATTTATTTCGCAATCACCGTATCGTAGGCAGCGCCATAACCACCCCAGATGCCCAAACCGCCCACTATGTTGCTCTTCACCATGATGGGAGCGGCAAAAGGATTGCCACTGCTTTCGGCAGCGATGCCTTCGGTGCTCCAAAAATCGAAATGTGGCCGGTCAATGTTCATGTATTTGAAGATGATGGTGTCGCCTTTCTTGAAAAAACCTGCCTCCACATTGTGCGAATCCATGGCGGTATCATGGGGCACATGGCCTCGATTGAAACTGAAATCGGGACTGGTGCCATTGAATATCTTGTCGTCGAAAACGGAGTTTATGTTGGTCAAGAAATCGATGTCTTTAACTGAACCGTCGGGTCTATGGCTGATACGTTTGGTCATGAAACGGTAGCAGTTGCCCGTGGTGTCGGGGTCTTTGAAATGAATCCATACAAAACCCAGACTGTCGAGGTTTCCCTGCACCCTAAACCACGCACTGTCGGGCTTAACAGGGGTAGGGATGGAGGTGTAGGAAGTAACCGTTTGCCCATTCGCCATCACCTTCAAGGTATAGAAATGATTGGCCTGACCGATGATTTTGCTGCCTTTATAAACAAACGGAAAATAGGGGAAATTATGGAAATCGATGGTGAATTTCAAGGTGTCGTAATCCACGCCATCCGATACGAGGACGGTGGCATTGCCGATGACATAACTCAAAAGCGTAGCCGTATCGGTAGGGGCGAAATAGGAGGAGTTTTTGGTAAGATGCACATAGGCATATTGGCCAGGTTCTATATGGCCTTCCACCACAATCAAATCGGGAGCGGGTGGAAAATCAACCGTAATGTCTTTTTCGCAGCCTAAGAAGGAAACGGCTGAAATAAGCAGCAGCGCAAAGGTGAAGCAGATGTTGAGGTTCGTTTTTTTCATGTTAAAATTTAAAATTCCAAGTGACAGAAGGAAGTATCGGGAACAAGGAAACCTGTTTTTCGGTGAGTCGAAGGTTGCCATAATCTATACTGCCTGTTTGGGCAGGATAGATGAAATAGGGGTTATGGCGGTCGTAAGCATTATAAACGGAGAAGGTCCAGCTCGATTGATATTTAACATGCTTTTTACGGATATAGGTAACCGACAAATCAAGACGATGGTAAGGGTCGAGACGATAACCGTTTTCAGTTCCATATTGAGGCACCAAGCGGCCTTCGACAAAATACCGACCTACGGTTACGGTCATGGCATTGCCAGTGGCATAGACGAATTGGGAGGACATGGTCCAATGCTCATTCAATACATAATTTGCCACCACCGATAGGTCATGTCTGCGGTCATATTTAGCAGGGAAAGTCATGGAATCATTGTTTGCAGGGAAGTTTCGGAAGGAATAAGACAGCGTGTAGCCTATCCAACCAGTGAATTTTCCTAACGATTTCTTGATAAATAATTCAACCCCATAAGACCATCCTTTCCCAAGAGTGAAGGACTTGTCGAAGTTATCCATATAGCTATCCTGATAGGTGGAGCCAGCAACATAATCAATCATGTTTTTCATCTGCTTATAGTAAACTTCCACCGAGGTTTCGTACATATCTTTCTTGAAATTCCTGAAATAACCCAATGCATATTGCGTACCTATTTCGGGTTTGATTACTGATGAACTTGGAACCCATACATCTGTAGGAAGCGTTACGGTGGAGAGCGATGCGAGGTGCATGTACTGGTTGTTTATGGTAAATGCAGCTTTAAGAGATGAATGAAGGTCCAGGGAATATCTGATGGAGAAACGGGGCTCTATTCCTTGGTAAAAGCAAACCTGTTTTGATGGAGCATAATAGGTGGAATCGGTGATTCTTCCATATTGGTCATGTCCATATCGATAGAAAGGGCCTACCTGCTGAAATGCCGAATATCTCAATCCACCATTAAGTTTTATTTTATCTGTCAGATCAAAATCATCGGACACATAAACTGCCGCTTCATTGGCATATAGATGTTTGATTTGGTCGGTATTAAAACTCACGCTTCCCGCCTGGCCTGTTACGCTGCTTGGAGAAAAAATATGAAAGGTATAGTCGGCTCCAAACTTGATGTTATGACGGATAGTAGGATAATAATTCAAGTCCCATTTTGCATTTACATCCTTTATCCCAGAAAATAAATTGAAGACAAATTGGTTGGCTGTGAATGAGGATTCGAACTGATAATCGGTATAGATGAGAGATGTATTCATGAAAAGTTTGTCATTGAATAAGTGGTTCCATCGAGTGGTTAATGTGGTATTTCCCCAAGGTACACTTACGCTGAAATCAGTCTCGGAATTTTTATAGGTAAATACATCTCGTCCAAAATATCCGCTCACATATAATTTGTCCCTATCTGAAAATTCGTAATTGAGTTTTACATTGAGGTCATAAAAATAATAACCACTCCCCTTAAATGCCGAACTGGAGCTGATGAACGGCTGCATCAAGACATCTATATAAGTTCTTCGGCCAGAAACAATGAACGAAGATTTGTTCTTTTTAATGGGTCCCTGGGCTGTAAATCGGGATGATATCAATCCAATTCCACCTTCTACATGATAGTCCTGATTATTGCCCTCTTTCATGGTAATGTCGAGAACAGAAGCCAGTCGGCCGCCATATTGGGCAGGCATTCCACCTTTTATCAGTTCAACGGAATTGATGGCATCAGAATTAAAAATGGAAAAGAAACCGAATAGATGCGAGGCATTATAAACATTGGCGCCATCCAACAAAATAAGGTTCTCATCAGGACCACCACCTCGAACATAAAAACCGGAATTTCCTTCTCCTGCAGATTGAACCCCTGGCAATAATTGGATAGTTTTGATGATATCCACTTCGCCCATAAATGCAGGCAGAGTTTTAATCTTGTCAATGGATAAAGTGGTGGTTCCCATCTGTGTTCCATGCACATTTTCATCGCTTCTCTTATCCGACACTACAAATTCTTTTCCCTCAATGGCTGCTGGCAACAAATTGATGTTCAGTCTTATGTTTTTATCTAAAATAATAGGTATTACGGTATCCTTAAAACTTAAAAATGAGAAAGTTAAGTTGTAATTTCCCTTATCTATCGTCAAGGAATAAAAGCCGTATTGGTTGGCGGCTGTTCCTTGTGCAATCTCCTTGATGAATACCCGTGCGCCAATCAACGCTTCACCATTCGATGCATCTTTTACATAGCCGCTGATGGTGTATTTTTCTTGGGCAATGGAGCTTTGGAATCGTAAAAGAAAGACCAATGAAAAAATAAAAAATATCTTGAAGGTTTTATGCATAATTAGGTATTGGGTATGTTTTGTTTCGCATGAATTTGTTTCAGTGAAGACTGCAAATTTATTGAATTTAAAAGTATTTATTTTACTTTTGCAGCGTTTTGGTATTGTTCCAACTCATAAAAGTAGTTAAAATCGGTTCTTTATTTTGTTTGATGACCAGAAATTCGGGGTGTAGCGCAGCCTGGTAGCGTACTTGCATGGGGTGCAAGGGGTCGTGAGTTCAAATCTCGCCACCCCGACTGAAAATCAAGCCAGATACAGTAATTATGTATCTGGCTTTTTATATTATATCACAAGAAAACGTTGCAGAGAATCCGTTTGGGGTGCAGTGCAACGATTTAAATTTGAGTTGAAGCCCTCCCCTCCTGCATCAAAACTATAAAAACCTTAAAAATGCCAATCGCATGTATGGGTTTGGTATTTTGGGGTTTAAAAAGGTCAATCCCATGTATGAGTTTGGTATTTTGGAGTTTAAAAAGGTCAATCCCATGTATGGGTTTGGTGTTTTTTGGTTTAAAAAGGCCAATCGCATGTATGGGAATGGGCTTATTTAGCTTAAAAAGGTTAATCCCATGTATGGAACTGGTTTTAGCTTGTCGGAAATAAAATATTAAGCTATCAGGCTCCTTTTATTTTGCTTATTACCCATATTAAACAACCTTTCATTTATGAATTCTAATGTTTTATAATTAATTTGCTATCAAAAGGACAAGAAATTCCATGACGATTATTACTGATTAATCGTCATGGAATTAGAATTAACCGTAGCCTAATACATATTCCATACAAAGTAAACTTAATAATCACAAAGAAATTGAATTTATGGAAATGGAAATTGTTTTTTCATGAACTTTTATTGAGAAGAAATTCAAGCATAAATATTCTAATGACTATCGATTTTGTCATTAATAATTTTAATGATTGATAACATCTTGAATAGAATTATAAATAAGTCAATGGTTAAAAATTTACACTGAAAGGAAAACAAATGGTGCGCTTCTCGAATTATCATGGCCTTGATTAATTTAACCAATGTTTAAGGAAGCAATACAAATATAGTTAGTAATTTTGCCGCGCAATGGGTTCAACGAATAGGGCTTTACTTATATTAACTGCAATCGTACTTATCTCCAGAATTTTCTTTCTTGATGCGGGATATGGTTCTGAGGAAGATGCATGGGGAGTTGGATTGACGGCAAAACACATGGCCCAATCAGGGACTTATGAGGCCTCACGATTGCCAGGGCATCCGGTACAAGAATATTTTTATGCAGCGATAATAAATAATGTCAGCATATATATATTGAATGGAATCACGGCGATTTTTAGCCTTGTCGCTTGCCTATATTTCTATTTGATTCTTGAAAAATTGAAGTTTAAGCATTCATTTATTGGAGCCCTGACGCTTGCCTTTACTCCTATTATATATATGCATAGCACCGATTGCATGGATTATGTGTGGGCTTTAGGATTCATCATGATGAGTTATTATTGGTTGATTCATGATCGGTTTATCATTGCGGGCATTTTACTTGCCTTTGCTGTCGGGTGCCGAATTACTTCAGCCGTTTTTTTCATTCCATATGTCCTACAGTTATATCTTTACAAGAAAGCTCTATGGAATAATCTGTGCAAACTAAGTTTGCCCCTTTTGCTGCTTTCATGCCTGTTTTATTTCCCTGTATATCATAAATATGGGCCAGGATTTTTTCATTATTATGACCAATTCCCCTATCCATCCTTTTCAAAAGTAATCTTTAAGGAAACAATCGGCATTTGGGGAACCATCGGATATTTTGGGTTGTTGTTCTTTTTATTGATAGTATTAATCAATGTAATCAGGAACAAAACCTATAAAGTCTTCATCAATGGATTATCCAAAGTCTGGTTTTTAATAATCGTTTTATACACAGCATTATATTTTATGCTACCACAAAAGTCGGCTTATTTTATACCAGTGATACCTTTTGTAATCCTATTGGCAGCGCAATATCTGAACAAGATAAGTTTTTATGTCTTTTCATGCAGCATATTGGTTTCATCCTACTTTTTAGGGATCAATCTTGGGGATAAAACACGAGGAGCTGAACCATCCAGATTGAATATCAATATGGTAATGTCAGGACAAATCGTACATCTTGATTTCCTCCACGGTCCAGTCATCGATGATTATCTTAAGAGAAAGTCACGTATGGATTTCACTGATGAAATAATTAAAAAGGCTGCTTTGATAAATGTTAAATCAGTAATTATATCCGGTTGGTGGTTAAATCCAGTATTAAATCAATTAGTCCCGTTAAACAAATGGAATAAAATTAATTTTGTCTATTGCATCAGGGAAGAAGAGATGCACGATTTTATTAAACATGGCTATTCGATTTATTATCTTCCTGAAATGGATTCGATCAATGACATAAGATATAAAATCTGCACCACTAAATCTTTGGCAAAACCATTGTTTTAAAACGTGTTCAAATTGTTAAAAAAATAGAAAATTGGGTTTGATTCCATAGCGAAAATTATGGAAGAAATTAAATCTTATAATTGTTGTTTAAAGTGAAGATAAATTTTTATCTATTAAGATATTTTAACATTTAATATAAATTGTTTGTAATCAAAAAAAATTTCATAGTTTTGCCCCCCTAAAATAAAAAAGTAATTTAAGGTTTTTACTCAATAAGAAGAAAAGGGGGTGGCTATAAACGATGAAAAATGTGTGTATTATTGGAAAACAAAGGTAACATATAGGTTTTTAATGAAAATTTAATAGATTAATTATCAATGACTTATGAGCTTGCAGGTGTATTTTTCAAAGAAAAATTTGGAGCAAAAAAAAAAAATCTCTAATATTGCTTCTTGAAAATTAGCTGAAATGGCATATGTTGTAATAAAAAGGGAGAGAAAAATAATTATAAGATTAACTGATAAAAATAATGAAAACAATAAATAATAGTACTTGGCAATCGAAACAAAAAATCACAAATTGCGTACCATTCAAACTTTCTATTTTCGGTTTAAATATCAAGAATCATTAAATTTACAAAAATATATAGTATGAAACATAAGTACTTTTTAGATGAAATCTTTTCAAAATCTTTATCAGACAGCAGTTTGGTTTTTGGAATCAAACTGCTCTGTTTTGAAGTTTGTGCTTCAATTGTTTTAGG
>CAIWCG010000177.1 GCA_903911135.1 uncultured Bacteroidota bacterium | reverse complement strand
GCTGCGGCGAAAAGGCTTTGCCTTTTCGCCGCAACCCACCCTAAGCGAACATTTCCCTTCAGGTATGGGAAATTACCACCTTACAGGACGGCAAGAAAAAAGCCGACCTGTCAGGATGTTTACTCATCGGAACCCAAGAAAATAAATCGCAATACTTCAATAATTCGGGTTGCCTTCAGGTAAAATAGGGAAAAACCGTCATCGTGGTGGAGCAGCACGGTATCGTGGTGAGGCAATACTACATAGTATTTGCCTATCGCGGTGTAGTTTCGTTCCATTACTACAAAGTATTGTTCCATTACCAAGTAGTTTTGCTCCATTACTACTTAGTATTGCTCCATTACCAGGTAGTACTGCTTCATTACTAGGTAGTATTGCTCTGTCGCGATACCGTGATGGAGCATCGCGACCTCGTGTTTTCTCATTTTCATGGCAAATTATCTATGAAACAAGGCAATTAATGCTCAAAATGATGTTTGCTAAAGCTTGCATCGGATTGCTGAGGCTTTGGGCGAGGGAGTGTAGTGGCGCCGAAGGCGGTTCTTTGCCGCCTTTTATCGGCCTCTGTAGATGGCGGCAAAAACGGAGCGCAGCGAACCCACGCAACACCCCGACCCCTTTTAGCTGCCTTCTCTCCCTTGGCAGCTAAAAGGGGGCGCCCCCAAAAGGATAGTAATCTGGTGTTGCTGCAAATTGCAAAAAATTGCATGGATGCTTGAAGTTACAAACTTTTCTATAAATTTGACCCAATGACTTTGATTAATTCCTTGCTATCGTGGGTGATGAAAAAGCGGATTCACCAAATGGAACTTTTCATGAAATATCCTCATGAGGTGCAAGATGAATTGTTGAAAAAACTGGTCTATTCGGCAAGAGATACCGAGTGGGGAAGGAAATATAATTATGCCTCGATAAAGAATGTGAAAGATTATAAATCGCGTGTTCCGGTGCAGCAATATGAGGATGTAAAGCCTTACATAGAGCGGCTTAGAGGCGGTGAACAGAATCTGCTGTGGAACACCGACATCAAGTGGTTTGCCAAATCATCGGGCACCACCAGCGACAAGAGTAAATTCATTCCGGTAAGCGAGGAGGCCTTGGCTGAATGTCATTATAAGGGTGGGAAGGATTTGCTGTCGATTTATTGCAATAATCATCCCGATACGCAATTGTTTAACGGAAAATGTTTGGCCTTGGGTGGCAGTCATCAAATAAATTCTTACAGTACCGAATCATTTTATGGTGATCTGTCGGCCATCTTGATGCAGAACCTGCCATTTTGGGCAGAATTCATCCGTACGCCCGGTCTTTCCATTGCCTTGATGGATAATTGGGAAGAGAAAATTGAAAAACTGGTGACGGCAACGATGGCTGAAAATGTTACCAACATAAGTGGTGTGCCCACGTGGACCATAGTTTTGGCAAAACGGATATTGGAAGTAAAGGATGCTGAAAATCTGTTGGAGGTATGGCCACACCTCGAATTGTTTATTCATGGTGCCGTTAGTTTTTTGCCTTATCACGATCAGATAAAGCAAATCATGCCACCACATAAGGTCAATTATCTGGAGACTTATAATGCTTCGGAAGGATTTTTTGGAATTCAGGACTTGTCCAACTCCGATGAACTTTTATTGATGCTTGACTATGGAATTTATTATGAATTCATGCCGCTCGATGAACTTGGAAAGGAGTATCCCAAAACGCTTCAATTGAGCGAAGTGCAACGAAATGTAAATTATGCTTTGGTTATCTCAACCAATGCCGGGCTATGGCGCTATTTGATAGGTGACACCATTATTTTCACGTCATTGAATCCTTATCGAATAAAAATTACAGGAAGAACAAAACATTTTATCAATGCATTCGGTGAAGAATTGATCATTGAAAATGCAGAACGTGCAATTGCTTATGCCTGTTCGAATACGGATGCGATAATAAAGGAATATACTGCAGCTCCAATTTACTTTACCGACCATGAAAACGGTGGCCATGAATGGCTTATTGAATTTGAAAAACATCCAGATGATTTGTTGTTTTTTTCTCATCTATTGGATGAGTCATTGAAGTCCTTGAATTCCGATTATGAGGCGAAACGTCAATCAGACATAGCATTAAGAAAGCCCATTGTAAAGGCCATGCCTGAAAATACATTTTATAATTGGTTGAAGGCAAAAGGGAAATTGGGAGGCCAGAATAAGGTGCCACGACTATCAAACGATAGAAAATATGTAGATGAAATTCTACTGTTTGCAAATGAAAATTAGAATGAAAAAAAGTGCATTATTTTTATTTTCCTTGTTGTCGCTGTCATTAAATAATGTGAATTATCATTTAATTGCGTCCATTCCAATTGATGCATCGGTCATGACCATCGACCAGTTTTCAAATTGCTACCTAATTTCAGAAAACCAATTGATTGAATATGACAGCCTTGGAAAAATGGCGGCAAATTTCAGCGATAAAAATCTCGGCACATTATCCAATATAGATGCGTTTAATCCTCTTAAATTACAATTGTTTTATCCAGATAATGGAATGATCGTTACCCTTGACAATAAACTTGCCATCGTAGCCAAAATCAAGCTTCACGAGTTGGATATTCAACAGCCTATTTTGATATGCTCCTCTTATAATGATGCAGTTTGGGTCTATGACCAACAAGATTTTAAACTGAAAAAAATAGAATCAACTCTCCAAGTGTCGCAAATAAGTGGAAATATATCACAGACTATAGGATATGACATAAAACCTATTTTTATGGTTGAAAACAATCATTGGATATACATGAACAATCCTGAATCGGGTATTTTGGTTTTTGATATCTACGGTTCATATTATAAAACCATTCCAATAACAGGCATATCCTTTTTTCAAGTCATGGAAAATCAATTGTTATATTTTAAAGATAATGTTTTCAGAAGCTATGATTTTCATACATTGGAGGATAAGGTGATAAACCTTCCTACCTTATCTAAAACCATGATATACCCAAGAATAGAAAAGAATAAATTCTACACGCTTGAGAGAGGTTTGATAGAAATATTTTCTTATTAATTTGCGTCATTCAAAATTAAAAATGTACTTTAGCAGCCGCATAATAAAAAAATGAAACACATTGCAATAGCTGGAAATATCGGTTCAGGAAAAACTACCCTTACCGCTTTGCTTGCCAAGAGTTTTAAGTGGGAACCCCATTATGAGGACGCTGACAATAACCCTTATCTGAATGATTTTTATGATGACATGCAACGTTGGTCGTTTAATTTACAAATACATTTTCTTAATGGTAGGTTTCAAGATGTTTTAAAGATTCGGAAGGGGACAAAATCTGTTATACAGGACAGGACCATTTATGAAGATGCCTATATTTTTGCTCCCAATCTTCATTCGATGGGATTGATGAGCACTAGGGATTATGAAAATTATCTATCCTTATTTGAAATGATGAAGGACTTTATCACTCCTCCCGATTTGATAATTTATTTGCGTGGTTCGGTGCCGGCATTGGTAAAACAGATTCAGAAGAGAGGCCGGGAATATGAAAATGCAATCCGTTTGGATTATCTAAATCGTTTGAATGAAAGATATGAAGCCTGGGCTGAAGATTACACTCTTGGAAAGATTCTGATGATTGATATAGATGAAATAAATTTCGAGGATAATCCTGAAGATCTTGGAGAGATAATTACCAAGATCAATGGAGAACTTTACGGTTTATTTTAACACCAACCCCAATTGCTGAAAGGTTTTCGGCAAAAAAAAATCCAATGCTTTTGGATGTCAAAAAAAATTCTTAAAAACAGTTTTCAGAAAGAAAATTTACTTTTCTTTCTGATTTTCAGCATATATATCTTCCTTCAAATAAGGAATATCAACATTGACTTTTGGAATGATGAAGTTTATACATTACAGCATTTTGTATTCGTTCCATTTCAGAAGATCATAACGGATTACCATGTGCCGAATAATCATGTTTTATTCAGCATCATCACAAAAATATATTTAAAAATAATGGGTATCACTTCTTTGAATTCTTTGATGGATAGACCTTATCTGTTGAGGATTCTGCCGTTATCTTTTTCTATCTTCACAATAATTTGTCTTTATAAAACTGCGAAGAAAATATTTAATGCAGATGTGGCCTTATTAAGTGTTTTGATGATGACTACCTGCATCCCATATTTTAATTTTTGTTTACAAATACGTGGTTACATGCTAAGCATTTTGTTGTTTGTACTCATGGCAAATCATATCTTGAATTTCATAAAGACAAAAAGAAATATCTACCTCGTATTTATAACAGTCATATCCACATTATTCATCTATACCATCCCATCCAACTTGTATTTCATTTTGACTGTTTTGATGATATTGGGTGCCTATTGGATTGGACAATCTAAGGTGGATCCATCTGCCAATTCTAATATCAACAAACCCAATTGCATTTATTTGATGATGGCAATCATTGCCGGAACCGTAGTGGCGATAGGTCTATATATTCCAATGATCAGACAGGTGTTTTTTAATGAGTTTGTAGTGGGTGGAACGATTCATCCAAGGTTAAAATGGAAATTAATTTCGAGTGTATTCATTTACATTATTTCTGGGAGATACTTATTTCTTTTGATGATGCTAGTGCCGATAATGATGTTCAAGGATTTCATTAAGGAAAGGTTTATTGGAATTACCGTTTTGATGCTTACAGCAATGTGTACATTGCCTTTTCTAATCAGTTTTTTGAGAGGAGATGACCCACCGGATAGAGTATTTGTGATTTTGATTCCTGTGTTTTCGGTGCTGATGGCGGTGCTGGTTCATCGAACATTGATCCTCCTGTTGCAGACTGAAACCTTGAATGCAAAGGTCATGCTGGTTCTTGTTTTTTATTGCTTGATAACCTTTATGAATGAACAGAATAAAATCAGCAATTACCTGATGGACGACCTCAAGAATGGCAGAAAGTCGCAAGATATTCATTACAGTTTTTACCTCTATCATTATCATCCGAGAGACGTCATCAAAGAATATATTGCCGATGGAAACACGGATAAATTGTTGGTCATCAAAGATTGCGAGATGCATGATTTTCCGGTTTATCTCGACAAATTCAATGTCCACTATTTCATGCCTGATAAATTGGACAGCATCTTGATTGCAAGCCCCAATGAACTGTTCGTCGTCACCCGATATCCCGATTTGTTGATGGGTTACATCAACAAAAAGCTCGCACTATATACCATGGATTTTGATGCACAACATTTGTCATATAATAACATGGTGCGCCTCACCAAACAGGAAGTTCCAGCAAAATAATTCTTTTCAGGAGCCTATGGCAAGTTCTCGTATCATGTGCGTCCCGCTATCCGCTGTAGCCGCTGCATCCCCATTACCGACACAAAGCAGCGGGCTGCCGCTACTATCGGGGCTATGC